>CALVCR010000101.1 GCA_944326125.1 Candidatus Gastranaerophilales bacterium
CGCAGTAGAGAGAAAAAAGACTTCTAATAACAAGGAGTACCGTGTCGATGAATAATTTAATTTCAATAATAATTCCTGCTTATAACGGAGAAAAATATATTCAAGAATGTATTACAAGTATTCAAAACCAGAATATGAATACTGAAATTATTGTGATTGACGATATTTCAACAGATAAAACCGCTGATATTGCACGTTCTATGGGATGCAAAGTTATTGTTAATGACGAACACAAAGGTCAGGTTGCCGGAAAAAATACCGGTATTAGGGTATCAAAAGGAAAATACTGGCTTACGATTGATCAGGATGATATGCTTACAGTCGGAGCCCTAAAGAGATTCTATGAAGAATTTCAAAAAGCTCCCGAATCTGAAATTATTATGGCTAAGCTTAAAGATTTTCCAGAAACACCTAAAGATGCAAAATTCTGTAAAAAGGAACCTTTTTACGGAATTTTAACAGGGGCAGCTATGTTCAAAAAAGATATTTTTAATAAGATAGGTTACTTTAGGGAAGATCTTATTACAGGAGATGTCATTGATCTTACAAACAGACTCAAAAAGTTTAATATTGAAATCAATAAAATTGATTTTATTTCCTGCAGCCGGCGTATTCATGATTCAAACTACGGGAGAACAAATCAAAAAGATGAATATAAAGACTATCTAAAACTCTTAAGGGAACGTCTGATTTTACAGTAAATTTTTAGATGGTATAATGAATTAGAGGAGAATAGCGAGGAGAATAAATGAAACTAAGCAGCACAACGGCACAGAGCTCTTTTAAATACGGATGGCTTTTGTCAAGAATCTTTCCGTATATAAGACCATATATGTTAAGAATTATATGCGGATTTATAGTTGCAATACCACTTGGTTTATTAGATGGTATTACAGCTTTTGCGCTTAAACCTTATATGGATTATGTTGTAGGTAAGCAAGACTGGGTATTTCATCTGCTTGGGCAGGAATATATTCTTACTTGGCAGCTTTTTGCGTTTATAATTCCTTTTGGCGTTATTCTCTTTGCAGGGTTTCAAGGCGTATTGAGGTATCTGAATGATTATATTTCGGCTTGGACGAGCCAGAGAATTACTAATGACGTAAAAATGGATTTGTTCCATAAATTAATATATATGGATCCTCAATTCTATGATGAGAATCCTTCCGGAATAATTATTTCCAGATATATGAACGATCCTCAGACAGCTTCAACAGGTATTGTGGACCAGATTAAAACCATTACAACCAGCTTATTCGGGGCTTTAGGGTTGATTGCGGTAATGCTTTACAGTTCATGGAAACTCGCTGTAATCGGCGTTCTTGTTCTCGGGGTGGCTTTTGTTCCGGTTGCTTTAATCAGAAAAAGAATTAAATCAGCTTCTAACAAAAATATGGTAATAAGCGGTAATATAACTACAAATATTAATGAGACATATTCCGGAAATAAAGTAATGGCTGCTTATGAATTGCAGCCGAGACAGGAAAAGTCTTTTAAACAGCAAATATGGGAATCATTCAATGTAAATATGTCTTTAACCAAACGTTCTGCTTGGATGAGTCCTCTTATGTATTTAATTGCATCAGTCGGTATCGCAATTGTTTTAGGTTACGGCACCCATCTTATTACAAGCGGGCAGATGACTGCAGGTGCTTTTGCTTCATTTGTTACATCTCTGCTGCTTTTATACAAACCGGTTAAAACTTTAGGAAACACTCTTACAAATATCCAAAATATCTTTGTTGCGATGGGCAGAGTCTTTGAATTATTTGATTTGAATCCTTCAATTACGGACCGTAAAGATGCTGTTACAATGCACGGTTTGAATGATAAAATTGAGTTTAAAAATGTATGTTTTGAATATACTCCGGATCATCCTGTGTTAAAGAATTTGAATTTAACTGTAAATAAAAATGAAACACTTGCAGTTGTAGGAAATTCCGGCGGCGGAAAATCTACCCTGGTAAATTTGATACCGCGATTTTATGATATAAAATCCGGTTCAATCACTTTAGACGGTATTGATTTAAGAGATTATACAATTCAATCCTTGAGACATAATATTGCAATGGTATTTCAGGATAACTTCTTGTTCTCAGGAACTATTAGAGAAAATATTATGATGGGTAATCCAAATGCGACTGAAGAAGAGCTTAATCGTGCGATAGAATCTGCTCACCTTGAAGAGATGCTGGCGGAGCTGCCTGAAGGATTGGATACTCTTCTCGGAGAACGCGGTTTGACGCTTTCCGGCGGACAAAGACAAAGAGTTGCTATTGCAAGAGCTATGATAAAAAATACTCCGATTGTTATTCTTGATGAAGCAACTTCAGCTCTTGATAACAAATCAGAGGCAATTGTGCAGAAAGCTTTGGATAACCTGATTCAAAATAAGACAGTATTTGTTATAGCTCACAGACTTTCGACTATTAAAAATGCTGACAGAATTGCGGTTATCAACGAAGGTGAACTGGTTGAACTCGGTAACCATGAAGAACTTATGGCTATTGAGCACGGTCAATACAGAGCTTTGTATGAAATGCAGTTTAAAAAGCAGGAAGTAACAGCATAGTTCTTGTTAAAACTTATTACAAGAAGCGCTGTTCTTTTGTTTTAGGTGTAATAAACAGTTTATAACCTACTCCGGAGATATAATCTCTGAAAAGTTCGTCATATGTTTTATTGATGGGCTCAAACCGATCTCTTATTTTGCCTGGCCATTCAATGTCATTTTTCACCAGATATTTTTCTCCGATAGCCATCTTATATTCCTGTTTCAGGTCTATAGGCTCGAATTGCTTTGTTAACGGGTTTCTTACCCTTATGGCATCTGAATATTTGTACATTGAGTTTCCGGCCTGAATATCTGAAATCATAGAATAATTAACCTGAACATCTGACCAGTGTATAAGAGTGTTTCTTGTAGGAGCTTTAATGTTTGCCAAAATGTTTTCAGTAATCAGTCCTGCAAGTTCTTCTCCTTTAATTTTTCCGATCTTAAGTTTTGATAAATCTTCGCTTACACCGTCAAAAACTTTCATTACGTTAAGGTTATTAGCATTATCTTCAAGTCCGCTTCTTATAATAGAAGATTGAATTCCTACCGTAAAAATTTCAGGATCGATCTTTTCTCTTATAACTCTTTTAATTGCGCTTGTTAAGTAATTCATAAGATAACTGTTGGAGTATCTTATTTCATTACCGTAAGTAAGTTTTGTCAGGCCCTTTTCTACCATATGAGATTCTTCAAAATCTTTTAGAGCTGCGTCTTCAATCATTTTCTTAATATGCGGGAATTTAAGGATATTATCCTGATCTTCCTTATATACAACTCCGGATTTTGAAAGATATGAGGCTATAAGTTCAGGGGTTAGAGCCTTTTCAGATATTAATTTTTCATCATTACCCTTGAGCTCTCCAAGAGAAATCAAAGGTTCCAAGTCCTTAGAGAAAAATTCCTGTAAAAATACTTGCATAGGGTGCTTTTCAAGCCCGTCTGCAACGGTTGTTTCCGGAAAATAAGGTGTCATAGAAACTTTTACAAGGTCTCCTTTGTCATTAAATTCCAAACTGACGGCTTTGAACATTTCATTGTCTTTTCCTAAAGAGTTAATGCTGGTTTTGCCTACGTTGGATTGTATATTTTCGTGGTCGTGGCCGTTAAAAACATGGTTGATTTGAGGTACATTTTTGCATATGATTTCGGAAGGTCTTCCGCCCATATGTGACAGCAGAATAACAGCCCCTTTAGGATTTTCTTTCTTAAAGGCTTCAACTTCGTCTTTTACGGCTTTTATAGTTCCTTTAAGGGATTCTTCCGTTAAATCTGAGTCTTTTTTCTCGCAGCTGTCCAGATACTCCATTCCTTTAAGCAATCCCGGACAATAAAACGGCATACTGGGAATATTCACCCCGAGGAACATAACCTTGTGTGTTAAATCAGCTTTCTTATCATCAGGAACCTCAAAGACTGCTGATTTAACAATATTGTCTGATTCCTCCATTGCTTTTTTCAGTGCCGGAGATTTTTCCATATTGACATTTGTGACAAGCGAGGTCATCGGGTCCTTTTTTAATACATTGATTAGGAATCCGTCTCCTGCATCCAGACAATGATTCCCTGCTTCATAAAGTGCTTTAAAGAAGAATATCGGCTTCTTTGCTACAGAGTGAACGGTTTCTCTAATCATGTCAATGGTTTTGATGAGGGCAAGGTTTTGTATGTCGCCGTTTGAAAGTTCAGGATGGGTTAAAAACCCTCTTTTAGAAGGGTTAATAAACCAGTCTCCTACGAATGCCGCGAAATTCAGAGTGCTTTTTTCTCCGGCTTTCGGAAAGATT
This sequence comes from Candidatus Gastranaerophilales bacterium, assembly GCA_944326125.1. GTDB lineage: Bacteria > Cyanobacteriota > Vampirovibrionia > Gastranaerophilales > Gastranaerophilaceae > CAG-196. The sequence goes on from CALVCR010000101.1 coordinate 4,342, forward strand.
TTTTCAGCGTTATTTTCAACGGTTTTTAACAGTCTTGGAATAGACATAAGGTTGCCGTGGTTATCTGCCGTGGCAAAAATATTAACTCTTGCTGCCTGAAAGGACGGGGTTCCGTTTTGGATTTTTGTTATCATTGATTATCTCCTGCACACACATGTTTGTTGGGTTAAATTTTTAGAATAGTAAGTATATCATTGTCATTAACAGCTTTTAATGAAGGATTTATTTGAACCGCTTTTTTGTAATCATCTACAAATCCGTCATCGTTTAAATCTCTTTTAATTGCAGCTCTGTAGTAATAGGCTTCCGCGTAATCAGGATTGTACTGGATGGCCATATTGAAATCAGCAAGGGCACTTTCCCGATTTTGTAAAATATATTTTTGGAGAGCTCTTATATAATAGCATTCTGCCAGCTTAGGATTTGTAACCGGTTTTGCGGTGATTTCAGGTTCTTTTGCTGCAATTTTCGGGGCTTGGGCTGTTGCAGTATTAGTTTTATTATTATTAACTTTGTACACTGTATTAACTGTATTATTTGCTAAGAATGGCTTAGGCTGATTTGCCGTTTTTGGTTCCACCTTCATAACGCTTGCTTGGACCTGTGCGACTTTAACTTCGTTCACACGGTTTTGGGCAAGTTTTTGCATTGCATGTTTTTCTGTTCTTGGTATTCGAAGTTCTTTATTAAGTTCCGGAGTCGTATATTTGTAAGCTACCGGTGTAGCTGTTTGAACTATTGGCTTTTGATTTGATGCGATTTCGTTTTCTATTTGAATTTCCTGTACAAGGAACGGATTATTGTCTGCTATTGCAATAGCAGATGTAAAATCTTCTTCTGCGCCTTCGCTGTCAAAGAAACGTTTTTTCAATCTGCCTCTGTTAGCGTAAGCTGTAATATCTTCCGGATCAAGTTTTATTGCAATTGAAAAGTCGCTTAGTGCACCAACATTAAAGTTTAATTTTCTTTTTACAACGCCTCGGTTATTAAAAGAAGCTGAGTCTTTCGGATTTAACTGGATAGCAGCGTTATAATCTTCAAGAGCTTCTTCATCTTTATTTGTTTTTGTCATTAAGTTTCCTCTGTTGTAATAAGCATCAGAGTAGTTAGGGTTGATTTCAATTGCTCTGTTGTAGGCGGTTAAAGACTCATCGTTTCTTCCGAGTTCAGAGAGTGCAACCCCGCGGTTATTGTATGCAAAAGCATAATTTGGGTCGATTTTTAATGCCTCATCATAATCTTTGAGAGCTTCTTCCCGTTTGTTTATAATGTGTTTTAAATATCCTCTGTTGAGGTAAAATTCTTTATTTCCGGGTTGAATAGATACCAGCAGATCATAGTCTTTGATTGCGGATGCAATGTCGCCTAAAATATATTCTAAGTAGGCTTTGTTATAGAGGGCATCTACATTATTTGGGTCAGTTTCAAGAATTGTATTATATTTTGTAATTGTTTGCATTACAGAATCTTTATCAATTTCAGCTGCAGAAACAGAAATTGACAATAGAGCTGCGCAAAATATAATAATTATCAGGTTTAAAACCCGGTTTTTCATACCGTATCCCTTGTTAAATGTGATATGTGTAAGTATCTTAACATAAACACATTAAATAAAAAGCAAATTATAAAGAATTATTAAATTTACATAAAATGTATTATTTTTTATTATTGGGGCTAATGCCGCCCCATACCCCGCACCAACATTCTTTCTTTTTTGAGGAATGAAAAAAGAAAGAATGTTGGATAAGAAAGAAAAAACACCTGCTGCTGCATTTTTCTACCGAAAAATGCCTGAAAAACTCCCTCTCCTTATAGGAGAGGGGTGGGGTGAGGTGTTAACTGCGAGCGTGTGTCCGGAGGACACCATTGCGAGCGTAAGAGATTGTGCGCAGCACAACCCCTAAGATGCCCGAAGGGCATTGAAATCAATGCGTGCTTTCTTTTTCTTTTCGTACTTTTCTTTTTCTTTGCTTCGCAAATAAAGAAAAAGAAAAGTACAAATGATTAAATGAATATAAAATAATACATTTTATGTAAATGGTTATTAAAGTTATTGTTTTCAAAACAAAAACGGAATCTTATACAAGATTCCGTTTTTAACTACATCAAAATCAGAACTAACCTCTGATATTAAGTTCTTTAACCAAACTTCTGTAACCTTCCAGATTTTTCTCTTTGAGGTAGGAAAGAAGTCTTTTTCTTTTACCAACCATCATTAAAAGACCTCTTTTTGTAGCGAAGTCTTTTTTGTTAGCTTTCATGTGTTCTGTAAGTTCAGCAATTTTCTTGGTTAACATAGCAATTTGTACTTCTGCAGAACCTGTATCTTTTGCATTAGCACCAAATTTTTCTACGATTTCCTGTTTGTTTTTTAACTTGATAGACACAGTTTTTCCTTTTTGTTGAATGTCATATTCGCCTAAGCACTCTACAAAACTGATACTAATACAGTCAAAATAAAAAATCAAGTACAAAAAAGAGGGACTTATATAGCAAATTCCACTAAATAGGTTAAAACGGTTAACAATGCTTAACAATCGCCGTTTTTATCCTTGGAATTATAAATCTTTCTAATTGTTTTGGCAAAATCAGACAATAAGTCATCTCTGCTTTCAGAAATTTCTTTACTAAAATCTTTTACTTCCTCATTAAAATGTTCAGCGTATTTTTTCTTAAAATCTTCGTCTGAGTTGGATGTATTATGTATAGTATAAAAAATATTAATAGTATCTTCTAAAAGTTTTTTTAATTCTTTCTTATTGCTGGTTTCATACTTGCCATCTTTAAAGTGTAAAATATCTTCAGGTAATCTGTCCAAAATAA
>CALVCR010000102.1 GCA_944326125.1 Candidatus Gastranaerophilales bacterium
GCCTGAATACTGTCTACAATAACTAAATCCGGTCTCATTTCAAGAATATGTTTTTTTATAAGCTCAAAATTTGTCTGGGGGTAAATATAAAGATTATCGGATTTAACGCCCAGTCTTTCGGCTCTCAACTTAATCTGGCTTGATGATTCTTCAGCCGAAATATAGAGAACATTTTTTCCCTGTCTGCATAACTCTCCGCTTGTCTGCAAAAGAATAGTTGACTTTCCAATCCCCGGATCACCCGCAATAAGAACAAGAGAGCCTTGAACGATTCCGCCTCCGAGAACTCTGTCAAACTCAGAAATTCCTGTAGAGACTCTGATCTCCGTATCCATTTTAATCTCGCTGAGACGCTGCGGAGGAGTATTATCGGGAAGCAAATCGTCCTGTTTTATCCCCCCAGGTTTGCCCCCTGAAACTTCTTCCACAAAAGAACCCCACGTACCGCACTCAGGGCATTTACCCAGATAGCCTGCGGTCTCGTAACCGCAATTTTGACATACGTACTTGGATTTAACTTTTGCCATAATTTACTAATTCATAGGAATAATTAACTTTTGACCGATTGATAAAGCGTTAGGATTAGCCATTTTGTTAGCATCCTGAATAGCATTAACTTTATTCATATCAAAAGATCCATAAAATCTGATAACGATACTTTCTAAAGTATCTCCTTCTTTTACAACGTACTCTTCGTTAGATAGTACAGGTGCAGCAGGTTTTACGGAAGCAGTATCAGCCGGAATAAATGAGAATTTTCCGGATTCTGCAGCTGCTTTCTTAGGAGGTACAACAATATCGTCTTTCGGGGTTGAAAAGCTTACTAAAAGACTTACAAGAGTAGTGATAGCAAGAGTAACAATAACACCCAGAATCAAACCTGTAACAAAATAAACTTGCGGAGCTTTTTCGTTTTTATTAGGTTTTACACCGAAAGACTGCCATAAAACGTCAAGTTCTCTTGTCTTGTTTTGAGATTTGTAAAAGTCTTCATCCTGATGTTGTCTGTTATAACGGGATAACTTCTCCATCATAGCAACTTTTTCTCTGGTAATGTTTGATCTTCTAAGTGTTGTACTGTTCATATCACCTCTTAAACTGCATGGAATCTAACCCTACCATACAATACAAAACTTATCATAAAAATGACTTTTGCGCAAATTTGTAAAGTTATTTGTTAAATTATATTAAGGGAAGGGCCCTTAATTACATAATCCCCAAAAAGTTCAATTCCCACAAGCGGAACCCGTAAGGTATTGGGAAGCCGGGAACTTTCCAATACTCCGAATAATTCAAGACGGGCTAGGGTGAGGTATCAATAGCTCGTGAATCGTGATTTGTGAATCGCAAAATACCCTGCCATGCTGAACTCGTTTCAGCATCTTGCCAATTTGGAGTATTGGGGAAAATCCTGAAATAAATTCAAGATGACAACAACTATTTGGAATCCGTGAATAGGTGGTTACCCCCTCCAGGTTTTCTAAGCTCACTCTGTTCGCTAAGAAAACCTTCCCTCCCCGTTGGAGAGGATGGAAATCAACACCGTCATTCCGGCCCCCGAGTCGGGATCTGTCTATTAAATTAATAGGGTAAATAGTTCTATTCGTTAACTGTGAGTCGCAAGAGCAGCTCATAGCCCCTCCCGTTTGCTCAAACGGCGTCAAGGAGCGGGTTACAGGTGTTATTCTATTAACACCAAAGTGCTCTTTCATTGCTCTTGTCCTTCTTAGTTACATATCCGTATATACTTCTATATTCCACATTTTTATGTTTTTATAACATTTTTGGTGAAAATTGTTACATTTCGTTACAGCAGAGAATCTCTCTTAAAACATATTTTAGCATATAACATCTTGTACAAAAAATTCTTAAAAGTTTGTAATATACTCTAGTCCGTATTTATACTGAAATAAACCTCTTTAAGGCGTTTTTTACTTATATGCGTATAAAGCTGGGTTGTAGAGACATCACTATGCCCCAAAAGCTCCTGTACAACCCTTAAATCCGCCCCGTTTTCCAGTAAATGAGTCGCAAAACTGTGCCTTAACGTGTGAGGTGAAATATTTTTGTGTATAAGTTTTCCCCTGTTGTGTATGAAATTATAGACATCCTGACGATTAATAAACCGTCCAGAAGAATTTATTAAAAGTTTCTTTGATGTCATGCCGTATTTTTTTAATACCAGCTCCCTCTCCGGATAATATTCTTCAAGAACTTTCTTTGCCTCTTCTCCCATTGGAATAATTCTTTCTTTTGAACCTTTCCCAAAACATCTTATGTATTTGGAATTCAAGTCAATATCAGTCGTTTTTAGATCCACTAACTCCGAAACCCTCAGCCCGCAGCTATAGAGAAGCTCCATAATAACATGCTCTAACGGTGACAGCCCGCTGTGAAGCATTTCTTCCACCTCTTTTAATGTTATAACCTTAGGGAGTCTTTGCGGAACTTTAGGCTGCTCTAAAGTCGAGGCAGGATTTTTGGTTATTATATTCATTGCATATGCCCACCGGAAAAACCCTCGCAAAGACGCAACCTTTCTTATAACACTCGTCGGGGCAAGGCTTCTTTCCTTCAAGGAGCGAACATACATATTGATATCATTTCTCTCCACTGCCTGAATATCCTTGCCGTCTAACTTGCCCCCGAAATCATAAAGATCTCTTCTATATGCGTCTATAGTATTAGAAGAGAGCCCTTTTTCAAGCTCCAGATATTCAAGATATTGAGATATAATATCGTACATTTTTACAGCCTTAAATAAGCTTCTCTTATTATATAATCTTCCAGACTCTTTCTGTCTGATTCACTAAACTTAGGATCGTTATTAATTATACAGAAAACATATTTTTTCCCGCTTTTCGCAGTCAAAAAGCCCGCAAGAGAACTCACATCACAATGAGTCCCTGTTTTTGCTTTCATAAAATCTTTTATTGGAATCAATCTGCTGGCAAGAGTTCCTTCACCCGGAGACGGAAGTCTTTCTATAACAGGATTATCTTTATTTAACCTCAAAAAGTCCGTAACAAAATCTGTTGTTACATAATCATCTTTTGAGACTCCGCTTCCGTCAACAATTTTGTATTTCGAATTGTCTAAACCGTTTCTCCGGCAGTAATCGTTAAACATCTTTATCCCGCATACATCAGAACCTGATTCCGCATTGCAATACTTCCCGCCGGCCAGTTTAAATAAAGTTTCGGAAACGAAATTATTACTGCCTTTTAAAATATCATCAATTGCCCTGTCAAAATCATGAGTGAATTTGAAAACAAACACATCCGAAGGTTCAACCTTATCCGGAATAAAAGATTCTCTTAAATAAACTTTTCTATTTTCAAGAGCTTTTTTCAATTGAAAATTAAAATACCTCTTAAGATTAGTGATCGGAAAAACCTTAACAACAGGATGGCTGACGGTTCCTGTCAAAAGAAGAACATTGCCGGAAGAAGAAGTATCCTTTTCTATAAGAACATCCGTTGTATCAGAAGTTATAATATTATTTCTAAATACAAAAGGATAGCCTGTAGGATTTATAATAAGAGCATTCTGTCCGCGCTCTGACGGCATAATTGTAAGTTTTATCAAGTTCCGATCAAGGTTATAAGATCCAAAATGCGGCGTGTAAATATTCCACAAATCTTCATCAAGCCAGCCTTCTCCCCAGAGTTTGTTATCAAGAATATTATCATCTATATAAACCTTTTTAGTCTCAGGCGGGATATTCTGTACAATCGCTTTCAAATCTTTAGAACTCAAGTACGGATCTGCTCCAAGCTTAAGAATAAACGCGTCCTCTCCTCTGGAATAAAGTTCAGTTGTAAATTCATAGTCTTCACCAAGAGTTTCTATTATAGGAATTAGGGTTAATATTTTCTGAACAGAAGCCGGATTCACCAGTTTATTATCATTCTTGGAATATACAACTTTGCCTGTCTCCGAATCTTTAATTGAAATATAAATTCTATCTTGATTTACTCCGGAAGATTTTACAACAGAAGAAATTCCGCCATTTTTAGCAGATTTTGCCTGAACAGAAAGAGTTAAAAAAAGTAATATAAATAAAACTGATAAAAATTTTTTCATCTAATTATACTTACCTCTATTTCTGTTTATGCCCCGACGTTTCCATAAACCGTGCCAGTAAACCTTTTCATATTCTTCGGGAGCTCTTCGCTCCAATTCTTCAAGACTCGCCTGAAGTTTTAATCTGGCTTCTTCATCTGATTTATCATCGCCGTCTTTAGGAACATAAATGGGTTTACCATACAAATTAATAAGCCTTACATCTAATATAGGAAGTCTGAATTCATCCCATGAAGGGAATTTTGCAAAATTAAAATTAGAAGAATACCAGTAAATAGGTACTATTGGAACACCTGCAAGTTTTGCAATTTTAATAACCCCATCTTTTACTACTCTTGCGGGCCCTCTAGGACCATCAACCATCATTGCGCAATTTTCACCGCGTTTTAAGGCTTCAATCATCTGCATAGAAGCTTCGACGGCACCCTTTTTTCCCTTGGAACCTCTTATTAGTTTAAACCCCCATCTCCCAACAACTCCTGCGATAACTTCACCGTCTTTAGAACGGCTTATCAAAACATTTGTTTTTGATCTGTTTTTCAATCCATGCACACAGCACTGATGAGCATGCCACATTGCATATATACAAGGTTCAGTCCCCGGATGATCAACTTCTACAATATGTGTAAAAAACTCCTGTACTTTAAAAATTCTATATACTAAATCAGATAGTTTATCTACATTATTCTTATTTAACAGCCTAACCATTCTTAAATTATACTATAAAAACCTCAAAATGTGGTATACTTATAATACTGTCATGTTGAACTTGTTTCAGCATCTCTCAACAGATAGCCCCTGAGACGAGTTCAGCGTGACAATACAAATGAGTGTAAACTCCTTATTTTCTCCGGAGGGTTTATGAAAAAATTTAAGTATTTACTTGCAGTTTTATTTCTAACACAGCTTTTAGCTTTTGCTAATTATAACGATATCTATATTGCAGACATTCAATATGACTGGATAGATAAATCTATGGTCGAAAAAGAAGCTATTATCAGCGAAATCCGTGATATTATCTTTGAAGACGAAGTTACAAAAATAAATGATTTAAAATCACAATTTAAAGACAGATTAAAAGATAAAGACCATATGGATCATTATTATGCTGCTTCTGCCGGATATGAAGAATACGGCGATTATAATATTTCAGCCTTCTATTACGGAAAGCAGAAACATATCTATATGTATGCGCTTCAAGAGAAAAAGGATCTTTCAAAAGCATATTACTATGATGCATTGGGTAAGCTAAGATATATTGATTTTATTTACGGCGAATACCCTGAATATCCTTACTACTCTATCCAGTATAGAATCTCAGGTAAACCGATAAGTGCAATTTACTTTGTATCAAAAGATACTCAATACCTGTTTGAACCGGACGGAACTTTTAAAGGTGTCTGGTATAAACACAATCTTTATGACGAGCACTCAAAAGTTATTCTCACAAGGACGGCATACTAATGAAATATGAAGAAGAAATCGGGAAAATTTTACTCCATAAAGGATTGAAAATTTCTACTACAGAATCCTGCACCGGAGGGCTTTTAAGTTCAAAACTTACGGATATCAGCGGAAGCTCTGCTTATATAACGCTTAATCTCGTAACCTACGCTAATGAAGCAAAGCATAACATTCTGGGAGTAAAAGAATCTACTCTTGAAAACTTCGGTGCGGTAAGTAAAGAATGCGCCTATGAAATGGCAGAGGGGCTTTATAAATTAACAAATTCAGATATCTGTGTTTCCACTACAGGTATAGCAGGCCCGACAGGAGGAAGCCCTGACAAACCCGTAGGACTAATGTTCTCAACAATTTATACAAAAGATAAAGCCCAAACATTTAAAATTGTAATGTCTTCTCAAACCCCTAGAATAAAAATGAAAGAGTTGTTTGCAAACGAAGTACTAAAAAATATTTACGAATTTATCAAGTAAAAAAAAAGAGGTCTTTGAAGGACCTCTTTTTTTTTTCTTATAATTTTTCCGGATTTCTCAGCGGGATTAGTCTGTCTAAATCTGTATTAACACTGAAGTAGAATCTCGCTGTATTTTCGTTGTAATCTCTTCCGAGCGGGAAGCCTAAGCCAACCTGTGCTGAAATCCAATCCGTTAAGTTCATATAGAATCCGGCACCTACTGTGTGTAAGAATGACTGCGGATAATCATAAACATTGCCGTTAGTTCCGATCCAGCCCCAATCATAGAAGACTGCTAATCTTAATCTGTCATCTAACCAAGGCCATACTCTGTCTAAGAGAGGAATCGGTGTTCTGAATTCTACCGTACCTGAAACACCATAGTCACCGATTAACTCAGCAGGCTGGTAACCTCTTAATGTATATGGACCGCCCAGCTGCATTTGTTCAGCCGCAAACAATTTGTTAGGTGAATATTGCCCGCCTACTCTTATAACACCCATGCTTCTCTTGAACAATCTCTGAACACGAGTAGCATTAGCAGTAAATTTAACAAATGTTGTATCCTGAATAGCACCATGGCCGTCACCGCCGACACCGAAGTCAAAGCCAAAGTTACCAATCCATCTTCCGTAATCATCGTCAGTCATACCATACAATCCAGAACGCCATACTCTTAAGTTGTAATCAGAGAGGTAGGTTCTTGCTGAGTTATTAAGGAAGGTTGTACTTGCGTTAAGAAAATCTATACCTGAATATACAAACAAATCAGATTTAGCCGTTTGAACAAGCGGATGAGTTAATTTGAAGAAATAGCTTTGCGCATTACCTTTTACACCCAAACTTCTGTACGGACCGCCTAATCTTACGTGAGAATCAGAGAAGTCGAAGGACAATCTTGTTCCGTATGATGATACCGGAAGTGAATATCCTGCCATCCATCCTGTTGCACCGGAAGATAGAATCGTTCCGCCGTATATTTTATCTCCTAAACCTGTAAGGTTATCCATACCAACAACGAATGAAGCTCTTTGAGCGCCTGTATATGAGCGGCCGTAATCATCCCAAGCAAAGCCTAAATTAACAGGGAATCTATCACGCACATTCAAGGTAATAGCAGTATTTTCATCCCCTTCGGCCTGGCGTTCAACTTCTGTCTCAACCTGAACATAGTCTTCACGGTTGATTTCTTTCATTGCACGCTGAAGGTTTTTAGCATTAAACACATCCCCTTCTCTTAAGCCGGCCTTACCCATAATAATATGTCTTAAGTACCATTCACGGGTCCATTTCTCGCCTTCAATATTTAACTCGCCAACTTTACTTTCAATAATTCTAATTGTTGCAACACCGTCAACAATTCTCTGAGGAGGGACTGTAGCATAAGAAGTTAAATATCCTTTTGAATGGTAGTAATTTGTTACTTTTGAACAAACTTCCAGTAACTCATCAAAGAAAATATCCTCGCCGATAACTTCTAACCCTAATTTTTCCAGCTCTTCTGTAGGAATTTTGGTATTACCTTCAAAGTTTATACGTTCAAGAAGAAAGTGCGGGTTATAAAGAACACCTTCTCTCGCGACATCTTCTTCAACAGTTGCGTCGTAAATACGATCATCTTTTGTAACTTCGTCAAGCGATTGAACATAACTTTTATCAATCTGATAATTATTAATCTGCTGCTGCTCCATCTTATTGAATGCACCGGCATCATATCCGTGAATAGTATTGAGATTTAATCCGCCGGCAACAGGATCTGCATTTACTTTTCCTGTTGAAAGGAGTAAAAACACAGCAAACAGATAACATATTTGTTTCTTCATAGTATCCAAATTCCTAATTTTCATTATTGGGTCAATTTCTGTACTCATCTAACATTATATTTCTTCTTAAAATTCAAAAACAAATAAAATTGCCAGATTGTAACAAAATATTAAGCCTTAAACATTATAATTTTAACATATAGCCCAAAGCGTGTAAAGGTTCGTTACAATTGGAAATCTACATCATTTGTATGATTTTTATTTTTTAGAAATAAAATCCAGTACCCCGTTAATAAATGTCAGAGGATGCACAGGGCAGCCCGGGATATACAAATCAATAGGATATTTGTCTAAAAATTCTCTGTTTAGCTTGGAAGAATTTTGGAATACACCGCCTGATATTGCACACGCGCCTGCTAATATAACTATTTTCGGATTTGGAGCAGATTTATAGCAATCCTCAAGAGCATATGCCATATTCTCAGAAATAGGCCCTGTAATAACAAGACCGTCAGCGTGTCTCGGAGATGCTACAAAATCTATACCGAATCTTCCCATATCAAAGTTACAGTTTGAACAGGCATTTAATTCCATTTCACAGCCATTACATCCTGCAGCGGAAACTTGTCTTAACTTTAAAGACTTAGAAAAGACTCGTCTGATTTCTTTTCTCGCTTCAACTGCTATTTTTTCAAATTCTTCCGGAGTCATTCCTTCTTTAATAACAAGACTTTCTCTTCTTGTTGAAGAAAGTTTATAATAGTTGCTAAACTGAACTGACTCACACTTACACGCCCCGCAGAGAGTACATTTTCCTAAATCAATAGAAAGAGGATTAGCCTTCAAAGCACCTGTAGGACAGACGCTTTCATTAACATCACCGGCATTCTTCAATATAGGAAAGCCTCTGAACTGGCTTCTCATAGGAGCATTTTTTATATCCGGAATAAATTGATTTCCCTGAAAATATTTTAATTTTAATGTATCTAGCATAATTATTTCCTTTAATGATAAATTCTACAAGTCATTTCCGCAATATGAGAGGTTATAACTCTTATTACAGAGCGGAAAATCTGAAACACCGTTGTTTCTGACAGCCATTGCCAGCATATACCAGTTATTAAATGACGGATCTTTTATTTTATATCTTAAAAGTTCCCCGCCGGCACCGGTTAAAGCAATATGGACAACTTCTCCCCTCCAGCCTTCAACTATAGATACAACAAAAGAGTTTGCATCCAGCATTGGATTAGGGTTATTAATAGCCGGCTCATTATGAAATTCTTCCAGCTTGGCAAGAAGTTTTTTTATAATCTGAATTGATTGCTTAACCTCTTTATATCTAAGTTTAAATCTTGAATGAACATCTCCTGTAGCTTTAAAAGGTTTTACAACATCAAGAGAAGTATACCAGTTGTCATTGAAATCAAATCTTGAATCAATATCAACTCCGGAAGCTCTGGCTGCCATACCAACAGCGCCAAGATCTCTGGCATTTTCCGAATTAACAACGCCGGTTCTTTCCAGTCTTGAAAGAACTGTCGGAGATTTAAGCATAACTTTTGTTGTTCTGTCAACGGTTTTAGAAACTTCATCCAGCATTTTTACTATTTTAGCGGCAAAATCTTTATCAATGTCAAAATTTACCCCTCCGACATTAATAAGACCTCTGCCGAATCTGCTGCCTGATAGTTCCAGCATTGTATTTATCACAAGGGTTCTTGTAACCCCGAATATAGAAGCCCCCATTGAATATGCTATATCACCTGCAATTGCTCCCATATCTCCGATATGAATTGCAGCTCTTTCCATTTCTAGAGCTATTCTTCTGATAATCTGGGCCTTTGATGAAACGGATGTATTTGAAAGAGATTCCATTGCCTGAGAATAAGCCATATTATATGCAATAACAGAATCCCCGCATACAGACTCTGCAAGCCTGTTGTTAAAACCTTTTCCCTTCAAAAACAGCTCCTCAACACCTCTGTGCTGATACCCGAGCATTATTTCCAGATCATAAACCTTTTCCCCGTGGCACATAAATCTAAAATGCCCCGGCTCAATAACGCCTGCGTGAATCGGACCTACAGCAACTTCGTGAACTTCATCCCCCTTCATCTCAAAGAAAGGATACTTATCCTGATTAATTCTTACAGGTTTAAGCCAAGGATGATTAAGAGGTTCTATACCGAATTCTTCATAAAATTCTCTTTCAAAGATATGAAATGACGGAAACTTAGGTGTAAATGCCTCATAAGATTTTACATCAGGTGTAAACAAAGACGATGTTATATAGAGCTTGCCTACTTTGTCATCAGCCATTACCACATATAATCTTACATTTTCAAATTCCTGCTTACCGAAGAAACCGATTACTCGCATTTTCATCTTTTCTATATCAGATTTAATCTCATCAATAGAAAGAGTAGGAATGTCGTTCGCATTAATTTTCTTATTATTTTCTGTAATTATCCAATTCATATCTACCTTCTCTTAATTAAAATCCTACAACTGCATTTGCAAAAAGATTAGAAACCGCATCCGGCATATAAATACCTAAAGCAAAAGCCAGTATAAGCATTACAAGCTGCGGAGCATACATCATCCAGTTCAATTTTACACCTGACGCTAAACCTTCCGGCTCCTTTTCCAGCGGAGAAAATGCCATAGACACAACCGCTTTACCTATTCCGTAAAGAATTATTGTCAAAAGAAGCAGGAACAATGCGCACAAAACAAATCTTCCCTGTAAAAACATTGTTTTAACTATTAAAAATTCACTAATAAAAAGAACTGACGGAGGCAACGCCGCTATACCGATAAAAGATAAAATCCATAACCATCCGGTCGCTCTATCAGCCTTTAATAAACCTGCTATATGTTTAATTTTCTTTGTTCCGTATAAATCAAGAATATTGCCTGATGTAAGGAAGAATGAAGCTTTAATAAGAGAGTGTCCGACAAGATGAATCATCGCAGCAACCATACCTGCTCCGCCTAAAGCCGTTCCTATAACAAGAATCCCCATATTTTCAATAGAAGAATATGCAAGCATTCTTTTATAATTATTAATATGATAAACAAATACCGCTGTTATAAATAATGATAAAAAGCCCATCACAAGCAGCATAAGTCTTGCATATGAAGCACATCCTGCAGCTGTCATAACTCCGAATACAATCAGTATCATAAGAAATGCTGAATTTAATAATGAAGCTGATAATAAAGCAGAGATTGGAGACGGTGCCTCGGCATGAGCATCCGGTAGCCAGAAATGTACAGGTGCCAGCCCCATTTTTGTACCAATACCAAAAAGAATAAATACAAAAGAAAGTTTCAGCCAGAAAGGATTAAACAACGCTGCATTTTTATATAAATCCGCATAATATAAAGAATTTAAACTTCCGGTTGCTATTGTAAGAAGGATTATACCGACAAAAGCAAGCGCAATACCTATTGAACAGATAAATACATATTTCCATGCCGCTTCAATAGAGTGTTTTGTTTTTCTAAAATAAATTAAATAAGCACTCGCCAAGGTTGTGCCTTCAATAAATACCCAGGTTATACCGAGATTATTGCTTAAAATAGCTCCGGTCATAGAAAGCACAAATAAAAGCACCATATAAGTATAATGTCTTACTTTCCTGCCGGTTACATCTACATTTCTTAGATGCCCGTTATTGTAAACTGCAACTGCTAAAAATACAATTGACATAATGGCAAGAAAGACTACATTCAAGTCATTAACTGCGAAAAAAGAACAATTCTCACAATTCGGAAACAGTTCAATTCTAAACAGATATGCCATTGATATTATAAAGTGCACAGCTGCATAAATATTAATCATTAAATTATTTAAGCAGTCTTTTTTAAACAGACACAATATCAAACACGCTAACAGCGGAAATAATAAAATCAAATTAATCATTGTATTCGTAATCCTTCAAATCTGATAAATGTGAAACTTCCAAATCTTCAAACTCGTTATTAATCTCTCTAACCAGCATTCCGAGGATAAATACCGCAATAAATATATCAAGAAGAACACCGAGATTTATTATAACCGGCATTTCTTTTGCAACGGAAAGCGAAAGAAGAAAAATACCGTTTTCCATAGTAATAAAGCCTATAACATTTGAAATAACTTTATGCTTAATTGTTATAAGCCATAAACTTGTAATAATTATTGAAATTGAAACCCCGAAATACATTGGTGAAACAAGCATAAAGGCCGGAGTATTGATATTTGCTACCAAAAATCCTGCAAAAAGAATTATGCTTGAAATTACAAGGCAATAAAAGTGCGGTATATGAGCATCCGTGTCTCTGTGAGAATTAGTTTTCTTAAGAACCTTTTTAAGAAACCAAGGAATAACAAATGCCTTTACAATAAGAGTTTCTACCACTACAAACAAAAGTCCCGTAACATGCGCTAAATTTGCTGAAAATGTATGAGGATTTGTAAATATTGACCACTCAAACCAAGGCTCTTTAATAAATCCTGAGAGACAGACAAAAAATAACAGCCAGCCCTGTGCCGCAACCATATTAACGTGAGCCGCCAATCTGCTTGTTGAGGCTATGTAAATCATAGATAAACCAAGTAAAATTATAAATATGTTTTCCATTTTTCCTGCCTAACTTCCGTATATTCTATATGTTACTAAAGCAAGAATCAAAAGAGCGGTAAGAGTCATTATAAAAATAAACTCAAATACGTGAGTCATTCTGAATCTTGCTATTGAAGATTCTATGGTTCCTATTAGAACTGAAAGTATAAATACAATTGCAAGAAATGCAATTATTGAATATAAAGTACCTAATCCCATAGGTATTAATAAATTCGCAATCAAAGCTTCAAACAAGAAGATTTTAATTGCAGCACCCCAGGTAATTAAACCTAAATCAACACCAGAGTTGTCTAAAATCATAACCTCGTGTATCATTGTTAACTCCAGATGAGTAGCAGGATCATCTACCGGAACCCTGCATCCTTCAATAAGCAGCATTATAAATAAAGCTGCAGCTGTAAGTGCAATAATTAAGTATCCATATATACCTGCATTATGCAAAATACTTTTAAAAGCATCAAAAGAATAATTCTGGGTCAGAGCTGCAATTGAAGCCATTGCAATAAAGAAAGCAGGTTCTACTATAGTTGAAAAACATGCTTCCCTTGAAGCTCCCATTCCTTCAAAGCTGCTTCCGGTATCAAGAGCAGCAAGAAGAGAGAAAAATTTTCCGAAACCTAAAATATATGCAAACATAATGAATGCAAACGGAAAGGCAATTACAGATCTTCCTGCTGATAAAGGAACAAGCAATGCCGCAAAAAGAACCGTTGCCAAAGAAACCACAGGAGCAAACTTAAATACCCATGAAGTTGTTTTACTGATAACAGCATCCTTTTTAAGCAGTCTTATAAAATCCCACAGCGGCTGGAGAATACTTACCCCTTTTCTTCCTGCCCAAAAAGCTTTTGTCTTCTTTATCACACCAATTACTAAAAACGGTGCAAATAAAAGTATTAATATATTTAATAGTAATATATACATAATTTACCTTTCTTCCAACACCTTTAGCCCAAGCAAAATACTCCGATTATCGCAATCAGCAGAAATACAAGACCTACTAGTATATATTGCTGAATATTACCGTTTTGAATACGTTCAAATTTAGTCAGGAGTTTTTCATCCCATCGCAAAATCGGTTTTACAATATAAGCCTCTTCAATATCCTCAATTTCCTGTTCATAATAAGCTTCTTTAGGGAAAAGCTCTTTAGGCTTTTTAATATGGGAAATTCTCTTAAATAAAGGCTTTAAAGTAGAAATAAACGGACTCGCATAAGATGAAGCCGTATACTGCATTCTTGCAGTCGGTCTGTCATACCCGCAGCCCCATGTTGTGTGTTCTTCTTCTCTGTTATTAATAAGGTTTCTTAATATGTAAAGAACACAAACACCAATAATAAATGCAAGGAACACCCAGCTTATAGTAGAAGTTAAATCTACTATAGAATTTAAAATCATAAGCTTATTATCGTTCCGCACAATCTGAGTAACCGGAACCAGTATAAAGCGCACAAAGTACTGAGGGAAAACACCAATTACAAATGTAAGTAATGCCAGAACGCCCATTGGAACAAGCATTACCGGAGAAGAATCCTCTTTTACATTCTTTGAAGCGTCACTTCTCGGTTCACCTAAATACATAATTCCTGAAGCTTTTGTAAAGCATAGTATTGCCATCGTTCCGACCATACCAAGAGCCGCAATTGTTATAACAAGAGTTATAAACAAACTTACTTCCGGAGCCGGCAAACCTTGAATCATGCCCGCATATATTAAAAACTCGCTTATAAAACCGTTAAACGGAGGCAATCCGCATATGGCAACCGAACCTATGATAAACATTAATGCTGTATAAGGCATAGGTTTAATCAATCCGCCCAGAGATTCAATATTTCTTGTATGTGTTTTCAAATAGGTACTGCCTGCAGCAAAAAATAAAAGTTCTTTAAATATTGAGTGGTTTAACACGTGCATTATGCCGCCGGCAAAACCCAGCATTGCAACTATCGGATTACCGTAAGCAAGCCCCAGCATTCCAAGAGCAATACCGATACCTATAATACCTATATTTTCAATACTGTGATATGCAAGAAGTCTTTTAATGTCATGCTGGGTTATCGCATATAAAACCCCATACAGTGCAGATATTACAGCAATAACAAGAACACCGTATGAAACGAATTTTGAAGGAGTTCCCATCATTAAAATAATTCTTAAAATTCCATATATACCGGTTTTTATCATAACACCGGACATAATTCCTGAAACATGGGTCGGTGCAGCCGGGTGCGCGTCCGGAAGCCAGTTGTGAAAAGGAACAAATCCGGCTTTTATACCAAACCCGATAAAACCTAAAACAAATGCAATATTTGCCATATGAGGGTTCTGTTGAAGAACTTTTGCATACTCAACAAAATCAAGACTGTTTGCTTTATTAGTAAGAAGAACAACCATTGCAGTAATAAAGATTACTGAAAGGTGCATATATATCAGGTATTTAATACCGGCAGATATAACCTCTTTCTTTTCCCCTTCGAAAATAACAAGGAAAAATGAAGAAAGAGACATTATTTCCCAAACCACAAGGAAGAACAAACCGTTCTGTACAACTGTTACCCCGAGCATTGAAGCTATCAACAAAAGTAAAAAGAAACAGTGTGAAGAAAGATTCATGCCTTTACTCAAATACGGTTTCATGTATCCATTTGCGTAAATAAGTCCGATAAAGCTCATAATTGAAATAATCACTATAAATATCGCAGACAAAGGATCCAATACTAAATGAATCTGTCCGAACATTGCTGAAAGTTTAATATTATTTTCCAGAAAATTTCCGGTTATTAAGGTCCATATTGCAGGAAACAGAGCAGTTCCCAACCCGATTAATGCGAAAATAGTGCTAATTTTCAGCTTAAATTGTTCTTTTACCAAAAGCGCAAGAAAAGCACCGGTAAGTAATATTCCTATCGCTAAAAGAAAATATTCCATAACTATTTACATTCCATTCCCAAAATTAAGTCTAACTTCTTACAGTAATTTGTTATATTCCTAACATAATAAATTTTCAAGAAAAATTTTAATATTACAAAACAAAACTCTCCCGCACCGAAAATACGGGAGAGCATAGGAATTCTGTTAAACTAACCTTGTACAGAATTTTGAGCAGCGTCAGTTCTGGCTGCAACTGCTTTATAATAACTTATATAATTAACCATACAATCAAACTCGGTTTCATAAACAGTTTTATTGACACTCAATAAATTTTCTTCCATCTGGTTTAAATCAAGTTTTGCAATAACGCCCTCCTGAAATTTAACCTGCGAAATAGCAAAGTCCTCTTTTTCAAGTGCCTGAATTTCCTTTTGTTTAGAAAGTTTTTCTCTGTCCATATTAACTGTTACAAGAGCATCGTTAACTTCCTGCATTGATGTCAAATTTACTTTTTCATAATTTTTTAGATTTTTTTCATAAGCTATCTTTTGCGCTTTCAAATTTGCCCTGAGCCTTCCGCCCATAAAGAGAGGCTGCATAAGCCCGCCGCCAAATCCCCAGAGCATATTAGATGTTGTAAATAAGCTTTCTAAATATTTTGAATTAAAGAAAAGCATGCCTCCTAAATTAATAGTTGGAAACAGTTCTTTTCTTGCAGCTCTTACATCTAACCCTGCTTTTTCCAGCATTTTTTCAGCCTTTAAGTAATCCGGTCTTTGTAAAACAATGTCTGAACTTACATATTCCGGAATAACTCCGCTAAAATTAAGAGCCTTATAATCAATCCTTTTATATTCTTCTATGTTATTAGGACTGTCACCTACAAGAACTGCTAGTTGATGTAATAGTTTTGTTCGTTCTTTCTTTAAATCTGTTAGATCTGAAACACCTGAAATATAAGATTGATTAGCCTTAACTAAATCTGAAGTTGAAACAAGACCTTCAGCATTACTAATGCTCATTATTTCAAAAATTTCTTTTCTTAAATCAACGATGTCTTCCTGTAAATCAATTAAGGCGTCATGCTTTACTATATCTATATAGGTACTGCCGACTGCTGATGCAATAGAAATATATGCGGCTCTTTCATCTAAAATAGATACTTCCCAGAGTTTTTTGATAGAATCTGTTTTATTATGATTCTTACCGAATAAATCCAATTCATAGTTAGCGATAATAGGAAGCATGAAGCCGCCTTGAGAAGAGCCTAAAAACTTGCCGTAACCCGGCATAAATCCGGCCTGAATTGTCGGCAGTTCATTTGCTCTTTGAGCTTTAACATTTTGATAATATTCATCAATTGTTAATGTTGCCATTTTTAAATCTTTGTTATTCTCAATGGCTCTTACTATGTAACCGCTTAATATTTCATCATTAAAACCTTTCCACCAGTCGAGATTTACATATTCATATTTATTCTTTTGAGGTGTAACTTTTGCTGATTTCTTTTTAGTATCTTTTTTCTTCTGTTTTTTAGTCTTTTCTGGTTTTTGATCTGTTACAACTATTCCGGTTGATTTATCGGCCGAACCCACAATAGTATCTTCTATAGCCAAAACCGGCACCGTATAGGAAAGTGCAAATGATGCAATTATTACAAATGATAAAAATCTCTTCATATCTTTTCTCCAAGTACTTGATTTTTTCTAAAATAGATGATAGCATAGATATGTTGCAAATGCAACATGTTGATAAAAAAACATACAGTGATCAGAGGATTTACAAAAAAGGTTCAGTGTGGAAACTTCATCATTAAAAGATTTATCGTTGAAAAATCATTTTACGGATTCTATTTTCTACGAAATAGAATTAACAGCTAAGTATTGCAAAATGCTCGGAAGCCAGATATTTGAAAAGCTGAATGTAGATATACCCACTGAGGAGTTTGGTATACTGGACACTTTATTATGCAATCCGGGAATCTGCCAGAGAGATCTTGCAAAAATTATTCTGCGAGACAGAGCAAATACCGGAAAATTATTAGAAAGTCTGGAGAGGAAAGGGCTTGTAAAAAGAGAGCTGGCAATAAAAAACAACAGGCCGGTCAAAATTGCGCAGCTTACAGAAGAAGGCATAAAAAAAACAGTAGAAATTACAAATATTATGAGACCTCATATGGAAGAAGTCAGAGAAAAAGTGGCAATAAAAGACTTGGATAAAGTAACATTATTATTAAAAGAATTTAGAGATGTTTTAAAAGAAGTATTAGAAATTCAAATATAAAGGAATGATTATGAGTGACGAAAAAGATACTAAAATAGAATCTGCAGAAGAAAATAAACTTCATACAAAACGTTATTGGGTAATACTGCTCGGTATTATAGCATTGGTTGTTGTAGGGTTCGTAGTATATGAATTTACAAAATATCAATCAACTGATGATGCTTATGTTGAAACAACAACTGTTTCAGTTTCTCCAAAAGTGTCCGGACAGATTGTTAAAGTATTAGTTGAAGATAACCAAAAAGTTAAAGCAGGGGATGTGGTTGCCGTTATTGATAAAATTGACTATGAAGTTAAACTTCAGCAAGCAACAGCTCAATATGAAAGAGCTCTATTAAATCAGCAAAACGCGCATGCTAATTTAAATGCCGCAAATTCTGAAATTGATTTAGCAAAAAAAGATTTGGAAAGATATCAAAACCTTTACGCAGCAGGAGCTGTTTCTAAGCAAACACTTGATAAAGCCGTAACAAATCTTGAATCAGTGCAAGCAAGACAAACAACAGCAGAACAGTCAATATTTTCACAAGACCCTTCTAAAAGTGCAAAAGTTGCCGATGCTGAATTAAATGTTTTAAAAGCTCAAAAACGAGCAGCAGAACTTGCTCTAGAGTACACTGATGTTATTGCTCCGATTGACGGAACCGTCTCAAATAAAAAAGTTGAAGTCGGCATGATGGTTCAACCGGGAACTCCGCTTTTTGTAATCGTTCCGCATGACGTTTGGGTTGTTGCTAACTACAAAGAAACCCAAATCAGAGGAATGAAAAAGGGCATGCCTGTAGAAATAAAAATTGACACCTATCCGGGTAAAGTTTTTAAAGGTGAAATCGACAGTATTCAAAGAAGCTCAGGAGCTAAAGCAAGTTTGTTCCCTCCTGAAAACGCAGTTGGTTCATTCGTTAAAATCGTACAAAGAATTCCGGTAAAAATTGTCTTTACAGAAAAAATCGATCAAAATGAATACCCGATTATACCGGGAATGTCAGTTGTTCCAAAAATAAAAACAAGATAAACATATAAATACAGCAATTATAATTCCATATCACGGCGGGTTGGTTTTCCAAGCCGCTTTTTTTACATAGCATAAAATAAGAACAATTGCTATACAGCGGCTATAAAATGTCCCATAACCCCTGATCAAAAATACGCCTTAATTCCTGCTTCATCTCCGGATCAGGTTCTCTCTCAATAAGAGTCTTCGCTAGTTTTTCCCTTTCTTCTTTGGTTAACTCGCTCACTTTACACTCCTTGCCGAAAAGTTCTTTTATCGTATCTGAGAGTTTATTCTGTTTACCTGCAATTGTTATTTTTTCTGCAGGAGGTTTAATATCTTCTTTTGGTTTCGGAGCTGTTCCGTCTTTTGGTTTATTCTTGAATTTTAGCTTTCCTTTGGCAGCCAAAACCGCCAGAGTCACAACCGCAGCACCTGCAAGAGCACCTGCTGCTACTTTCGCGGTTGAAACTTGATTCTTGTGCTCAGCAGAATTATCCTTCGCTGAAGTATTCTGAGGAGTATAACTCTTAAATGATATCGGAGAGATTTCCATAAAACAAACCTTTCTATATATTATAAAACCGGGGAACATCAAAAATTGCCCGAAAGATTTCACTAACTCTCCATATCGGTAATTAATATAAATATCATTCTGTTATATTCTATGTTATGCTTAGTAAGGAGAGTTGAATATGAACAGAAACATTGCAATCATTTTATTGATTTTTTTAGTACCGCTTGCGGTTTATTTTGGACTAACAAGAGACAAAAACATGGCAGTACTGCCTTCTCTTGCTGTATCAGGGCCTGAAATTATAAAATTTTCTTCCCCTATGTGCTATGAATGTCAGGAACTGGAAAAAATCTTTGAGGAAGTCTATCCTGCCTATGCCAATAAGATTTCTTTAAGAAAAATTGATGTTACTCAAAAAGATAATGAAACAAAAGAATTGATAAAAGAATATCAGGTAAAACTTGTACCTACAACAGTATTTAAAAACTCTGACGGAAATGTTGTCAGAAGAACCGAAGGTGCTATCCAGCCAAAAATTCTTGAAAATTACTTTAAGGAAATAGTAAATGAATAATCTAATACAGATATTCTCAACCGGGGCAAGTGCCTGGTATCTAATGCTCGGAGCAGCGTTTCTGGGCGGTGTTATTGCATCAATATCACCATGTTCACTAGCCATGCTTCCGCTAATTATAGGTTATATCGGGGGATATTCCAAAGAAACACCTCTAAGAACCTTTGTACAGCTCTGCTCCTTTATATTTGGCACAGCCATTGTATTCAGTGTTATCGGAATAATTTGCGCAGTGACAGGCAGCGTGTTTGCATCTGCTCTCGGCGGATATTTCACCCTTTTAATGGCGTCATTATTATTGGTAATGGGATTAAAACTTCTTGATATACTGGATTTTGATTTGCCTGTGATTGTAAAAGCCATGCCGACAAATACTGGATCATCATTAATTCTTTATCCCGTATTACTTGGAATAACTTTTGCTCTTGCAGGAACGCCATGTTCAACCCCAATATTAGCAGGTATTATGGCATTTGCCGCAATGGGCAAAAACATGATGTTTGCAGTATTACTACTTTTTATGTTTGCAATCGGTCAGGGTGTAATACTGATTATTGCGGGGTGCTGCACTTCAAGCATAAAGAACTTAAAATCAATTGCTGCATTTACGGAATATCTCTTAAAATTCAGCGGATTATTACTGGTTTTGGTCAGCCTTTACCTGTACTGGAAAGTTTTCGCGCCTCTCATTTAAGAGTTCTGTTTCAATAATGCGGGCAGCATAAGCTATAAACTTTTCACACGGTCTTGATTGATAGTATTCTTGAGTCCTTTTAGACGGAGTCGGGTCGTCCGCGCCTTCAGGCAGATTTAAGAGCTCTCTGCAAATAATTGTCCCAAACTCTTTCTTAAATTCTCCGGCAAGTTTCTGTATAAGTTTATAATGCTCAGACTTAAGCTCAAAATTGTTCGGTTCGGAATATCCTTTTTCAAGACCGGCAATCATGAACATTGCAGATACAGCACCGCACACTTCTCTAAGCCTGCCCATGCCGCCACCGAAAGAGGAAGAAAGCTTAAGAGCAGTTTCCGAATCAATATTATACCTGTCAGCAAAAGCCAGAAAAACAGATTGAGCACAATTAAAACCTGATTTAAAATTATGAACCGCCAATTCTGAATATTTTTCCATAAAAACATTTTAGTACAAAAATATGAACAATTATTTTTCAAAAATCGTTATACTTATGTAGAAAATACAACGGGTAATCCAATTTAAAACCAGAAGGAGAATGAATTATGTCAGAAGAAATCCAAAATGTAGAAGTAAAAGAAGAAAAATGTAATTGTTTCTGCCATTCAAAAGGCTTTAGAAAATTTTTAGTAATAGCTCTCGGAAGCTTTGTAGGAGTATTTTGTGCATTGAGCTTATTTGCAGCACTTCATAAACCTCCTATGATGGTTCCGCCATGTCCATGCGGCTGCCAGCAAATGGTAAGACCTTTCTACGGTCCGCAATTTGACAGAGGAGATTTTAAAAAATTTCACAAACACCATATGAAACGTATGGAACAATCAGGCAGACCGGAAAGACCAATGCATCACAGAGGAATGGAAGGTCCTGGCCCTGTTCAACCGCCTGTACAAAGATAGTTAATAAAGCTGAAGAGAACCGGTCTGAACCCGGTTCTTCTTTTTTGCTTGAAATTTAAAAATGTTTGTGAGAGAATGGTTTGGCGATTTAAATGACAACTTAATAAGTAATAACTTTATGGCAAGGTAGCTCAGTTGGTGAGAGCGCACGGCTCATACCCGTGAGGTCGAGAGTTCGAATCTCTCCCTTGCTAATAAAAAAGAGATAGGTTCAGCCTATCTCTTTTTTATTGTCTGGGATATTGAAGAGAACTGTATTTGTGCAGACATTTCAATCGTGTACGGTTAAAATGATTATTGGCTGAAAAGTGGCTTTGTGTTTCGGCTTTAACCTGCCGGAAGTGTCCGAAAATAATCAAACCAAATTACTTAAAAAGTCCACGAAGTGTCCGTTGAAGTCTACCCCTTCGGCTTTTGGTTGTACCCCTTATGTGGCTGGAGTTTAGGGTATATTTGAACTTGTACGAATGGTTTGATTATTTTCGGCAAAGACATTTGGATTTTTAGTCGGAAGTTTTTTTTAAGGTTGGAAAATTTTATACATAAAAGGCGTACAAACAGATAAACAGCTTTGCCAAAAACAATAGTAAAGATGTTAGAAAAGTAAATTTAATATGTTTATTTCTCTAATTTAGCATATTTTTGTCTTTTTTAAAAAATATATTAGAAATTATAAAAAATGAATATTTAACAATTTTTATAATGCTCATTAGATTATAAAAGCATTTTTTTATGAACTTTTCAATAAAATCTGGAAGAAAAAATGATATAAAATTATTAACTAAACTTACAATAATAGTATAAATTTTGATTGTAGGTTTATATATAGCAGTTTCTAGTTTTGACAGGATAGAGTGTATTATAAGAAAATAGTATATTATAATGACAAGTTGTTTAAATATATCAATCTTTCTAGTAATATTAGATTCAATATTTTGGAAAACGCTTTTGAGTAAATTAGTGTATTCGATTAATATTTCAAAATCTGCTTTAGTAAAATATATACTTATTTCGCGTAAGCTATTTTTTAATTCATCTATCCATTGAGTAAGGATTTTCACCCTTTCTTCTTCATTACTAACAAGTTTATTTATATTCTCCCCATATTCTTTTATTGGAGTATATAACTTTTCATTTAAAAATTTTTTAGACTCTATATGCTCATTTTGCTTAGAAATTAACCATTGTGAATATGATATATACATTGCACAAATGGCAATTATAAGAGACATCAAGGGTTCTACTTGTAATAGTATGCTTTTAGTATTTGTAAAAATAGTATTTAAATACAATATAGTTCTCCTTTATTTTTACAAGGCATTTAAAACACCATTTTCTAAATCTTGAATATTATAAACGGTATCCAAAACATCAAAAGTTTCTTCAAGATTGTTTTTCGCACTATTCCAACCATATCCATCAGTAAACCAGATAAAAGTTACGCCTTTGATTGTTGCAACTTCTTGTGCTAGCGTTTTATAACTTCTAGCCGTCTCATTAAGTTTTGAACCGCCACTTGAATAGAAATTTGTTTCGATTACATAAATTTGATTGTCTGTTTTAATCACAAAATCAAAGCGTTTTTCCATTTTGCCCTGATTAGAAATGGCAGATAAATTTACATTCCACTTTTGTTCAATTTCGTGGATATACATTTCTTTAAAATAGTTTTGCCCCTTGACGAATCCTGCTTTTTGAATGTAGCTTTCAATGAGATTTTCCATTAAATGTCCGCCACGATTTTTACGACCATTGCTGTCTAATCCTGTTTCAACGCCCGTTGCATAATCTACTAAGTTGCTTACAATATGATTTTCTAACAAATCAAACAACTTAGTTTTTCTCATAAACATTTTATAATCATCTATGCTGTAGTTTTGTTTTCTAAATGAGAAATTGTATTCACCATCAGCATCTGTAACTGAAATCTCGTTAGAACGAATCGCCAAGAGTAAAGGAATGCATTTTAAAGTTTCAGGATATTTAGTAATGATATCTTCAAAATCTTTTTCAATGTTTTTTGAGCCAACTAAACTATTTAAAATATTTAACTCGACTTTAATATTATCAACATTTTTGTTTACTTTGTCAAAATCCACATAATAGCAATAATTTGCAATACAAGGTCTAAATGTAGATAGCCATTCCTTAAAATCTCTAGTCATAATTCCTCACTAAAACTTCTGTAATTTTGCCTCTGCCATCTGCATTTGCATTGATTTGGCGTGAAGCGAAAACCTTTTTTATTTCATAATTGGCATATAATTCGTTTACTAATTTTGTATCCGAATTTGAAAGCATAAATCTAACACCCATTGTATCCAATTCATCGCAAACATCTCTTAACTTAAACTGCATATCAATGTCAAATCCGTCTTTTGTGTAAGAAGTGAAACTTGAAGTTTCGTTCAAAGGAACATAAGGTGGGTCAAAATAAACAAAGTCATCCTTTTGAACTTTAGTTAAGATTTTTGAAAAATCTGCACACTTAATTTCTGTCTTGTTTAAAAGTTTCGAGCAATTCAAAAGGTTGCTTTCATCAATGATACGAGGATTTTTGTAATATCCAAATGGAACATTGAATTGCCCTTGAGAGTTCACTCTATACATACCGTTAAAACAGGTTCTATTCAAATAAATAAACCGGCTTGCTCTCTCAATACTTGACAATCCTGCATATTTTTCAGATCTATCAATATTACGAATTTCTAAAAAATATTCTTTTGAAACTTCATGTTTGCCCAAGTCTTCAATAAGTTCATAAACGTTATCGCGAACAACTGAATAAAGATTAATCAACTCTTCATTCATATCAGAAATATAAGCATTTTCTGGCTGTAATTCAAAGAACAAAGCACCACCGCCAATAAAAGGCTCAAAATAACGGTTGTAAGATTTTGGCATGTTTTTAAGCAATTCAAACATAAGCTGACGTTT
>CALVCR010000103.1 GCA_944326125.1 Candidatus Gastranaerophilales bacterium
TAAATTGAACCTTTACCTTCGTTATACATAGATTCATAAGTGTTAGCAAAGTTTTGCAATCTGCCTTTAAGCATAGTTTGAAGAATTTTTCTTCTTTCTTCGATGAATATATCTTTAAGAGTGAAGTATTCTTTACCAAAATAGCTGTCCATTGCTCTTATTATTTCTGTCAACGGAGAAACCAGATAAGTTCTTATAAGTTCTTTTCTCGTTTCGGTAAAGCTTTCAGTGTATTCTTTAATTGCACAGTGGAAGTCCCCGCCTGAGAATTGCAGAAGAGTAAACACCATATTTGCTTTTTCAAGAGTTACCTTTGATTGAACCTCAATATGTCCGATTACAAGCTGGGTATTACCCTTAACAACCCGTTTATATGAATGTTTTTTAATCTTGTAGCAGTAAACGTTTTCTTCATCTTCAATTTCAGTATAGAGAGATGAAATCGCCCAGAGGCTTACAATTTGTTTTGCCGTAACAACTGAAGGTTTTACGAATCTTTCAAAAACATCTTTGCCGGAACCGAATTCAGGAAGATTGCTTCTTGCTTCTGATAAAATTTCTAAGAAATGTGTTTCAAGATCTTTTCTCACAAAATCATGTGCAAGCTGCATTACACGTGCCGCATACTTCATAATCTGAACAGTCTCAATTCCGGAAATCTCGGAGAAGAACCATCCGCAGCTTGTGTACATAAGCATAGCTTCTCTTTGAATTTCAAGGAGTTTCATCGCAAGAATTCTTTGTTCCTCGTCAAGTTCAGGGATAAAATACTCATCCTGAAAGCTTTTAACGCTTGTGTCGCTTCTGTCCAGAATAACGCTTATATAATTATTTCTTGCTTCTTCCGGATTTATAAAGAATTTCTTGCCGAATTTTTTATAAATAGCAATTGTTTCATCTCTTAAATAATCAAGAGCATCTCTTAACGGTTTTCTCCACTTTTGGTTCCAGCCAGGGTGTCCGCCGGTAGAGCAGCCGCAATCCTCGCACCATCTTCCGACTCCATGGAAACAGCTCCATGAAGAAACCGGTTTTATTTCAACTTCCCAGTTGCTTCTGTATTTTTCCAAATATTCGGCATAATTTGTTACTATAAAACCGGCATCTTTAACCTTTAACTTCAAAGCATAGGCAAGAGCCATATCGCCAAATTTTGTGTGATGTCCGTAACTTTCGCCGTCTGTTGCAATATTAACAAGCTGAGGGTAATTTCTTAAAGTGGAAATACCGTCCTTGAGACGGCTTACAAACTTATTTCCGTCTTTTAAAAGCTCATCAAAAGCTACTGATTTAGAAATAGCACCATCATAGAAGAATAAGTCAATATACTTACCCGGGGCGGATTTTATATAGTATCTGTAAGAACGAGCAGGATCAATATTTCCCCAGCTTACGTCCTGCCAGTTTTCTTCGCCTTCTTTTCTTATTCTTTGAGCCTGATAAGGAGAAAGAATTGTAAACTTTATACCATTTTCAACAAGAACTCTTAAAGTATCATCATCAACCGCAGTTTCTGCAAGCCACATACCCTCAGGCTCTCTTCCGAAACGGTATTCAAAATCCTTTTTCCCCCACTTAACCTGAGTTTGCTTATCACGCTCATTAGCAAGCGGCATAATCATATGGTTATAAACCTGAGCAATAGCATTTCCATGCCCGCCATGAAGTTTACGACTGTTTATATCCGCTTTAATAACTCTTTCATAAGCTAACGGCGCAAACTCTTCCATCCAGGACAAAAGAGTCGGACCAAAGTTGTAGCTTATGTATTCATAGTTATTTACTACATTTAAGATTTTGTTTTTTGAATCAACAATCTTAGAGACAGAATTAGGATTATAGCATTCGGCATTGATTCTTTCATTCCAGTCATGGAAAGGAAGGGCACTGTCTTGCTGTTCAATAGCTTCCAGCCAAGGATTTTCTCTTGGCGGCTGGTAAAAATGACCGTGAATTGTTAAAAATACCTTATTCTTATCTTTTTCAAGCTGTTCATTCATTATTACTTAACTCCGTCCTTCTTTTCCGGTGCTTTTTTAACCACTGTTAAACTTTTTACATCTACCCAAGCATCACCTAAAGCGTCAGAAAACATTAAGCCGGTTATAGAAATTTCATCATCCGTTTTCAAATCAATAAATTTCTCTGCTTCTTCTCTTTTCAAAAAGAGCTTCATTTCTGATAACGGGATGTCATAATTTGTATCATCTCTCTTAATCAAAAAAGAAATATAATCTTCGGAAGACTTAAATGCAGGTTTATAATCAAGTCCCAAAGTAGAGAATTTATCAAATTTTGCATTCATCTTTATTGTTTTATTAAGATAAAGTTTAGGCGAATTAACCACATCCAGCGGTCTGACACTAATCGCAGCTTCCTGCGAAACCGGAGTGGAAACTGTTTGTGCCGGTTTTACGGCAGCAGGAGCAGCTATTACCCCGTCTGTACAAATATTACTTGTTGTAAGTGCAACAGCACACAATAAAACTAATGCGGCTGATTTAATATATCTAAAACTTCTCATCTTAATATAACCTCTTCTTTCTTGATATTGTAACATGCTTTAATATGAAAGTAAATTTAAAACCATTTGATAATCAATATAGTTTCTGATATATTATATTATATGAAAGATACTGAGACCATTAACAAAGAGAGGGAAGGACGGATTAATCTTTCTCATTATAAAGATTTAATCGAAACTATATCCAAAGTCGAGTTTAAAAAGTTCTCAAACCTTGGACTCATTGAGCTTAGCGAGGTTATAAATCTTGCAAATTATACGGTCTATTATCTTGTTAATAACTCTAAAACACCTGATTCCTATAACACAGCATACCTTACAAAGGCTATCAAGTGGGCTATCAGAAACGAAATGCGCCGAAGGTACAAATGGTATGTTATGAAGAATCAGGAATCAACAGAGCAGGAAAAAGTTAAAGATGCTGTTTATAAAACCATTCTTTCAATAGAAGAGATGGCTGATGCTGAAAATCCTACTATTATTAAGGATCATTCCAGAACCCCGGAAGAAAAAGCAGAAATTGTCGAACTTAAAAGACGCGTTAATGAAGCTATGAAAAAGCTTTCGCAGCGTGAACAGGATTTAATCGAAGCAAAGTATTTCTATGATAAAAAACTAAAAGATATCTCGGCGGAATTTGATATTTCTCAGTCGAGAATATCCAGAATTATTCAAAATGCACTCGATAAAATCAAGAAAGAATTGTTAAAACAGGAAGAATTAGATGAAGACAATATTTGAAAAATCAAACGGCGCTGATGGTATAGGGATAGGGGTAAATAGTGAAATAAAACTCGAGGGTCTTATCCCTAAAGAATTACTAAGAGAAGATCCTATCGGGCTGCCTCAATTAAGCGAACTTGAAGTTTTAAGGCATTACAAGGCTCTTTCCGACAGAAATTTCTGCATAGAAAAAGGGTTCTACCCTCTTGGTTCATGCACGATGAAATATAACCCGAAAGTAAATGAACTGTTAGCTTCTCTGGAGGGATTTGCAAATCTTCATCCGCTTCAATCCGACGAAGATTCTCAGGGTGCGCTTGAGTTAATGTATAATCTGCAGGAAAAATTAAAATACATAACCGGAATGGATGGGGTTACTCTCCAGCCGGCAGCCGGAGCTCACGGTGAACTTACCGGAATGATGATTATTAAAAAGTATTTTGAGGTTAAAGGCGAAACTAACAGAACTAAAGTTATCATCCCTGATTCAGCTCACGGAACAAACCCTGCGAGCGCAAAAATGTGCGGGTTTGAGATTGTTGAGGTTAAGTCAAACGAAAGAGGGCAGGTTGATATAGAAGCGCTCAAGTCGCTTCTTGATGAAAATGTTGCTGCTATTATGATGACAAACCCTAATACTCTGGGAATTTTTGAAGAAAAAGTTCTTGAAATTTCCAAACTAATGCACGATAACGGTTCTTTATTATATTATGACGGTGCAAACTTTAACGCTGTTATGGGCTGGACAAATCCTGCTTTAATGGGGTTTGATGTGGTGCACCTTAATCTTCACAAAACATTTGCTACTCCTCACGGCGGCGGAGGCCCCGGGGCAGGACCGGTTGGTGTGGTAGAAAAATTAAAAGATTATCTGCCGTCTCCTGTTATTGAATTTGACGGAGCCAAATATTACAGAAACTATAATATTAAGCACTCTATCGGCAAAGTTAGAAGTTTTTACGGAAACTTCGGCGTCCTTGTAAGAGCATACGCCTACATTCTTATGATGGGTAATAACCTTAAGCTTGCAAGTGCGGATGCGGTATTGAATGCTAACTATATTAAAGAAAAATTAAAAGGTGTATATGAGCTTCCGTATGACGAGCCTTGTATGCATGAATTTGTTCTATCAGGAGAAAAACAGCATCATGAAGGGGTATCAACTTTAGGCATCGCAAAACGATTAATGGATGATAACATCCATCCGCCTACAGTCTACTTCCCGCTTATTGTACATGAAGCGATTATGATTGAACCGACAGAATCAGAATCAAAAGAGGTTCTTGATAACTTTATTAATGTAATGCTGAAAATCGCGGAAGAAATAAAATCTAATCCGGAAGAAGTCTTAAAATCACCACAAAAAACGCCTATCAAAAGAGTTGATGAAACTCAGGCGGCAAGACATCCGAATTTAGTATTTCCAAATTAAAAACTTTTAATGCGTTTTAATTCGCTCATCGCATTTTCCATTAATTGTCTGAAGAGTTGATTATCAGGTTCTTCTTTGAGAAACTCTCTGTATGTTTCAATCTCTCTGGCAAGACTTTTCTTTGTATGCGGAGTTTTATAACGGTTAGTAGGAAGCCCCATTTCTCTCATTTTCTGAACTGTTTTGTCAGCAGTCGGTTTCATGCCTGAAGGTCTTCCGGTAAATGTGATAGCTGATATATTCATATTACTCCTTTCAATAATAACTTTTACTATAAAAACCGGAGAAAATATTTTTTGCGCTTTGTTTGTAATACAATAATCAAGTACACTACGAAGGGGAAATATGAAAAAAGTTTATATAGAAACTCTGGGCTGCCAGATGAATAAGTCAGATGCCGAAAGAATGTACGGTATGCTTGAATGTCTTAATTACACACAGACTGAGAATCCAAAAGAAGCTGATTTATTGATAATCAATACCTGTTCAATAAGGCAGCTTTCGGAAGATAAAGCCTATAGTGCAATAGGCGTTTGGGGAAAATGGAAAAAAGAGAGCAAACCCGATTTAAAAATAGTTTTTGCAGGCTGCGTAGCCCAACAGGCAGGAGAAAATGTATTAAAAAGGGCTCCTTATGTTGATTTAGTTCTCGGAACTCAAAGATTGTATGAGCTTCCGGAACTCATTAAAAGAATTGAAGCCGGTGAAAGAATTGTTTCTGTTGATGAAACCCCGTTTGAAGAGTCAGATATAAAAATTAACAGGGTAAAAAGTGTTAATGCTTGGATACCTATTATGGAAGGGTGTAACAATTTTTGTACATACTGTATTGTGCCGTATACTCGCGGCAGAGAACGTTCAAGAAAACCTGAGCTTATCATGAGTGAGGTTAAAAAAGCTCTCTCGGAAGGATTTAAAGAGATTACTCTTCTGGGACAGAATGTAGACAGTTATCAGGGAGGAGAAGAAGGTCAGAATCTTTCCTGGCTTTTAAGGCAAATTAACTCTCTGGATGGCAACTTTAGAATAAGATTTGTCACTAACTACCCGACTGAGATAACGGAAGAATTAATTAATACCGTGATCGAACTTGATAAAGTTTGTGAATATTTCCATATCCCGATGCAGTCAGGAGATGATTATATTCTGAAAAAAATGAACAGAAGATATGATTATGCTACATACAAAAAAATCTGCGATAATTTAAGAAGCAGAATTCCTGATGTAACCATTACAAGCGATTTTATTGCAGGATTCCCTGGTGAGACGGAAGAACAGTTTGAAAACACTTTAAAAGCTATGAGCGAGCTTGAACTGGATTATTCAAATACAGCGGCTTATTCTCCTAGAGAAAAAACCGTTGCTGCAAAATGGGTCGATTTGTATATTCCGGAAGATATTAAAACAGATCGTCTTGCAAGACTCAATGAACATAACAGAGCTTGCTGTCTCAAGTCTAATCAAAAATACTTAGGACGAGAAATGGAAATTCTTGTAGAAAAGTTTGAAGAAGATAAAAAAGTTATCACAGGAAGAACAAGAAATAATAAAATAGTTCATGTTCCTTATGATAAAGATATTACAGGTGAGTTTGTTAATGTAAAAATTACAAGAGCAAGAACCTGGTATTTAAACGGAGAGCTGGTTTAAAAAATGAAAAATATAAGACAATCAAATGTAAATATCCATAAAGATGCCTGGGTAGAGATTAATCTTGAGTACCTTGCTGAAAATATTCAAGAAATAAAAAAAGGTATTCCTAAGGACAAAAAGATGATGGCAATAGTTAAAGCCGATGCATACGGACATGGTGCACAAATGCTTGCCCAGACAATGCTGGCATCAGGTGTGGATGCTTTCGGTGTATCATCTGTGGATGAAGGTTTGGATTTAAGAGCTGCAAAAATTAAAGCGCCTATTCTTGTTGTAGGTGCTATTCCTTTATGGGCAGTTGAGTCAGCGGCTCAAAATGATATCGCTTTTTCAATCTTTAATGATTCACACCTAAAAGCGTGCAAAGAAGTTTTTGAAAGAACAGGACTTAAACCGAAAGTTCACGTTAAAATAGATACAGGCATGAACAGAATAGGGGTTAGATATGAAGATGCCGTTGATTATATAAAAGAGGTTCAGTCTGCCGATTACTTAACTCTTGAGGGTATTTTTACCCATCTGGCAGCAGCAGAAGAAGAAAAGCCGACCCGAGAACAATTCAGACGCTGGAATTACGTTATTAAAAAAATTGATACAACAGGACTTCTTTTACATATCCAGAATACTGCAGGAACTTTTGCTTATGATATAGAATCCAATATGGTTAGAGTCGGTATTTCATTATACGGACTTTATCCTGACTTGCCGGAAAAATATAACTATAAACCGAAACTTAAACAAATAATGAGCCTTAAAGGAAGGATAACCAATATCCATACGGTTAAACCTAATGAAGGTGTAAGTTATTCTCATACCTTTACGGCTTATGAATCAACAAGAGCCGCAACAATCCCTATCGGTTATGCTGACGGAGTTTCAAGGAATCTTTCAAATAAAATCTGGGGTGAGGTTAACGGAGAAAAAATTCGCCAAATCGGGAATATTACAATGGACCAAATGATTTTTGATCTTGGAGAGACGGAAGCCGAAGTAGGAGATGTGGTTACCCTTCTAAACGAAGAGGATTTAACTCTTGATACCTGGGCGGAACTTCTCGAAACAATTAATTATGAACTCACCTGCCGTCTGAAAGTCCGCCTGCCTAGAGTTTATACAAGGTAAAATCAGGTGTGAATAAAACTGCCCTATTGTTGAATGTTATCTCTTTTAATTCTTTTTTATACTCCTTATAAAAAAGGAGTAATTTATGATTTTAGAGATTGAAAACATTACTGCAAGACAGATTCTTGATTCCCGCGGAAACCCTACCGTAGAAGCCGAAGTTGAACTATCAGACGGTACTAAGGCAGCAGCATCTGTTCCATCAGGTGCTTCCACCGGGACTTTTGAGGCGGTAGAACTTAGAGACAAAAATAAGAATGAATTCTGGGGTAAATCTGTTTACAAAGCCGTTGATAATATTAATAATATAATAGCTCCAAACCTTGAAGGAGAAGATCCTTCAGATCAAAGAGGAATAGATAATACCCTCCTCGAGATGGATGGTTCGTTTAATAAATCAACTCTCGGAGCCAACGCTCTGCTTGCGGTATCTTTAGCCTGCGCAAGAGTCAGTGCTAAAGCGTATGATATCCCTTTGTATAAATATTTAGGCGGAATTAATGCCAGAGTTTTGCCGACTCCGATGATGAATATTTTAA
>CALVCR010000104.1 GCA_944326125.1 Candidatus Gastranaerophilales bacterium
TTTAAATTTCAAGATAGTTTTGCAAAAGAAGTACAGATAACTGATTACCATTAAGAAAGGATAAAACTATGAATCGTCCATATACTCACCCGGGAGAAATATTAGTTGAAGAGTTTGTTAAACCTTATGGGCTTACTCAGGAACAACTATGTAAACTGCTCGGTGTCGGAATTAAAACAATAAGTGAAATTTATAACCAAAAACGCGGAATTAGTCCTGTAATGGCACACAAACTTGCAAGATTATTCGGTACGACTCCGGAATTTTGGCTTAATGCTCAAGTTTATTATGATCTTTATACAGTTTATGAAAAGAAACAGGATGAGATTAATAAGGTTAATCCTTTGAGTGCTTAATTATTTTGAATAACAAAACGAGGGCGGCGGGCTAAAGCCCGCCGCCCTCGTTATCTTAAGAATTTATGGTTTTACTCAATTATTCTTTTGTATATTCTGCATCAATTACATCATCGTCTTTTTTGTCGGATGATTCATTGCTGCTGCCCTGGCTGTTAGCTTCGCCGCCTTCTTTTTGAACAGCTTCGTAAGCTTTTTGTGAAATAGCGAACATTGTTTGCTGTAATTCTTCTGATAATTTTTTCAATTCATCAGCAGATTTGTTTTCATCCAAAGCTTTTTGAAGAGCTTCTCTGTGTTCGGTTAATTTTTTAACATCATCTTCAGAGATTTTGCCTTCAAAATCTTTAACTATTCTTTCGGAAGATGCGATTAAAGAGTTTGCATTGTTTTTAACTTCAGCTTCTTCTTTTTTCTTCTTATCTTCTGCAGCGTTAGCTTCAGCTTCTTTAACCATCTTATCAATATCTTGTTCAGAGAGGTTAGAAGAGTTTGTAATAGTAATCTTTTGTTCTTTGTTTGTTGCTTTATCTTTAGCAGAAACGTTTACAATACCGTTAGCATCGATATCGAATGTAACTTCAATTTGAGGAATACCGCGCATAGCAGGAGCGATACCTTCAAGTCTGAACATACCTAAAGATTTGTTATCGGAAGCCATTGGTCTTTCACCTTGAAGAACGTTAATATCAACTGCAGTCTGATTATTTTCAGCTGTAGAGAATACTTGAGACTTGCTTACAGGGATTGTGGTGTTACGAGGAACAAGCGGAGTCATAACGCCGCCTAATGTTTCAATACCTAATGTAAGCGGAGTTACATCAAGAAGAACGATGTCTTTAACTTCACCTGCAAGAACACCTGCCTGAATTGCAGCACCAACAGCAACAACTTCATCCGGGTTTACTGACTGGTTAGGTTCTTTACCTGTGTATTCTTTAACTAATTGTTGTACGGCAGGGATACGGGTTGAACCTCCGACTAATACAACTTCGTTAATATCATTTTTAGACAAACCTGCATCAGAAAGAGCTTGTTCAACAGGTTTTTTACATCTTTCAAGAAGGTCGTGTGAAAGTTCTTCAAACTTAGCTCTTGTTAAAGATAATTCAAGGTGTTTAGGACCGTTTGCATCAGCTGTAATATAAGGTAAGTTGATTGTTGTTTCAACTACTGAAGAGAGTTCACATTTAGCTTTTTCAGCAGCTTCTTTAATACGCTGCATAGCTTGTTTATCACCTGTAAGGTCAATACCTTCCTGTTTTTTGAATTCTTCGCAAATCCAATCAATAATCTTTTTATCGAAGTCATCACCACCTAAGTGTGTATCACCTGATGTAGAAAGAACTTCGTGAACACCGTCGCCGATTTCAAGAATAGATACATCGAAAGTACCGCCGCCTAAGTCGAATACAAGAACTTTTTCTGATTTATCTTTTTCCAAACCGTAAGCAAGAGCTGCTGCAGTCGGTTCGTTGACGATACGGAGAACGTCTAGGCCTGCGATTTTACCTGCATCTTTTGTAGCTTGTCTTTGAGCATCGTTAAAGTAAGCAGGAACTGTAATAACTGCGGAAGTAACTTTTTCTCCGAGGTATGCGCTTGCATCATCTGCAAGTTTTCTCAAAATCATTGCGGAGATTTCTTGCGGAGTATAGTCTTTTCCGTCTATATTCTTTTTATAATCTTCGCCCATATGTCTTTTAATTGAAGCGATTGTTTTATCAGGGTTTAAGATAGCCTGACGTTTAGCAAGCTGACCTACAAGTCTTTCGCCTGTTTTAGAAAAACCAACGATAGAAGGAGTTGTTCTCATACCTTCAGCGTTAGCTATAACGGTCGGCTTACCGCCTTCCATAACGGCTACAACTGAGTTTGTTGTACCTAAGTCAATACCAATTGTTTTTGCCATAATTTTTATCTCCTTTGTTATTTTTTACATAACTTTCGTATACTAACATTTAATCACTCTTTTCAGGAAATTATTAAAAAATAAACAAAAAATTAATATTTGGGGGCAAATTAGTGACTAGTGATTAGTGATTAGTGAATAGTGACTAGTGAATAGGAGCTTATCCCCCTCTCCTTACAGGAGAGGGACAGGGTGAGGTGACGATAACTAGTGAATAGTGACTAGTGAATAGTGAGCTGTGAGCCGTGAATCGGTATATCATCTTGTCATCCTGAACTTGTTTCAGGATCTTACCCAATGTCCGAATGATTAATTGTGAGAAATGATTCGTGTTTATAAAATACTTTAAGTAAACGTTATTGACTTTTTGAAATTTTAATACTTCGGCTCACAATTCACGACTTACGATTCACGAGTCAAAGAGTGATTAGGTGATTAATACGTAATTTTTCCCAGCACGGTTCTTTTTTCAGCGCCGGTGCAGCAAGGAAGATTGTTTGGAATATTATAATAAGTACAATAGCCAAGGAGGGCAAAAGCCATAACTTCTTTAAAATTATTGGAAATTCCGTAATCTTCATGGGTCTTAAGCTCTATTCTTTTAGGAAGATAGCTTCTTAAAAACTTCATCATAGTTTTGTTATAAGCCCCTCCACCGCCAACCACAACAGTATCTATATGGATTGAGGGATAAATAAACCTTTCGTAAGCCTGTGCAATTGTTTTTGCGGTTAAAGCCGTAAGAGTTGCAATAATATCTTTCGGGTCAGACGGAGCTGTTTTTAAGATATTTTCCGCATATTTATTGGAAAAATACTCTCTTCCGGTTGTTTTGGGCGGTTCAATAAAATAATACTCGTCCTGTAAAAGACAATCAAGCCAGCTTTCACAAACCTGTCCTGAGGCTGCAATTTCTCCGTCTTTGTCATATTTCTGATTGAAAAACTTTTGAGTACAATAGTCGATTAAAATATTTCCGCATCCGGTATCAAATCCAAAAGTATCACACTCATCAGAGACAACGGTAACGTTAGAGATTCCGCCGATATTCTGTATTGCAAAGTTCTGGGAATTTTGGGATTCATCATGTGCCCATATTCCCCCTTTACCCCACCATTTTTCATCTGCAAAACATACAAGCGGTGCGCCCTGACCGCCGTAAGCGATATCTTTCTCACGGAAATTAGAAATCACCGTGCATCCTGTTTCTTTTGCTATAACAGAGCTTTCACCTATTTGAAGGGTGCTTTTGAGAGAAATATTATCAAGCTTTTCGTCATATGGATAATGATAAACGGTTTGCCCGTGAGACGAGATAAAATCCGGTTTCCCGAACTCGCCTATTAAAATATTGGCGGCATCCGCGAAACATTTTCCGACAGCAAAATTAAGCTGACAGAGTTCTTTAATATTTATTTCACCGCGGAAAGCCTGAAAAAGCTTGGCTCTGATATGTTCAGGATAAGGGTGATTTATACCCTTAAGGAGTTTTACGCTCATATCAGGTGCGACTTCGCAAATCCCCGCATCAATTGAGTCGCAGGAAGTTCCTGACATTAGAGCTATAACTGTTTTTGGTTCTTTTTCCATTACTTACCTATACAGAAATTATCAAAAATATTATTTAGAATATCATCCGTAATCAATTCGCCTGTAATCTCGTCGAGAGCAAGAATTGCGGATTTTACATCAATTGAGATTAAATCTTGTAATTCTTTTAACTGCGCGCCTAAAAGAGCCTGCTCAAGAGCGGTTTTTGCACGGGCAAGGCAGACTTGCTGGCGGGAATTGGTTACAAATTCAAGATTATCCGGTTCAATATCGCAAACCTGTTTTGTAATAAGTTTTTTAAGCTCGCTTATTCCTTCACCTGTTTTTGCGGAAATGTAATGGAGACCTTCTTTTCTCTCGGATATCAAATCACACTTGTTTGCAATTACAATATGTTTTTTCTCTTCCGCTAGTTCAAGAATCTCTTCGTCTTCTTTAGTCATACCGGCTTGAACATCATAAACAAAAATTACCAGATCCGCTTCTTCAAGTGATTGTTTAGAGTATTCAATTCCGATTTTTTCCACCTTGGAAACATCTTCATCTTCTCTTATTCCCGCTGTATCAATGAGCGTGACAGGGATTCCCAAATCAAGAGTTTCCTTAAGTACATCTCTTGTTGTTCCCGCAATATCGGTTACTATTGCGCGGTCAAGACTTAAAAGTGCATTAAAAATTGAGGATTTTCCGACATTCGGACGTCCTGCAATTGTGACAGAAATTCCCTGTCTTAGTATATTTGAAGTATCTGCATCCAGAAGTACGGAATCAATTTGGGAAATTATTTTGGTAAAGGTTTCCGTAAGATAAGAATACTCCGGCTCTTTAACATCCTCCGGGAAATCGATTCCTGCCGTGATTCTTGATAGAACCTCAAAAATCTCGTTTCTTATATCGTTAATTTTTTCTTTCAAAACTCCTGAAAGGTTTTTCATTGAAACCTTTGCAAATTCTTTTGTTTTAGAATGAATAATATCCGCTACGGCCTCCGCCTGAGATAAATCCATTCTTTTGTTGAGGAAAGCTCTTTTGGTGAATTCTCCCCGCTCTGCCATTCTTGCGCCGTTTTTGAGTACGAGGTTAAGAATATTTCTTACAACGTTAACTCCGCCGTGGCATTGGATTTCTACAACATTTTCTCCGGTGTAGCTGTTTGGAGCGAAAAACGGAAGAACAATAACTTCGTCTATTTTAACTTCGCCGTCTACAATCCAGCCGTGGTTAAATTTTCTCGGCTCAAAGTGTGGATTTGAAAATATTTTTTCAATAATTTCAAAGGCTTTTCCGCCGGAAATTCTTATTACTCCGACTCCGCCTGTACCAAGCGGTGTAGATATCGCAGTAATGGTATCAAATTCTTCTAAAATATTCATAAATTAATTATACAGGAAAAGTGGGAAATATGGGAATTATGAAAGGTGGGTTGTGAATCGTGAATCGGGGTTATAAAATATTTTAAATAAACATTGTTCACTTTTAAAATTTTAATATATCGACTCACAAATCACGATTTACGAGTAAACAGGATTCTGCAGCGGAGGCGGGAATATCGGGCGAGGTGGTAATTTAAAATTATTTTTTGTGGTTCACAATTACTTCTGCAATCTTGTAAAACAAAGCTAATTCCTCATCAGAGGCGCAGGAAATAAGCCTTGCAAGCTT
The DNA here is from genome assembly GCA_944326125.1 of Candidatus Gastranaerophilales bacterium. Lineage (GTDB taxonomy): Bacteria > Cyanobacteriota > Vampirovibrionia > Gastranaerophilales > Gastranaerophilaceae > CAG-196. Next base: position 5,482 of record CALVCR010000104.1, read on the forward strand.
ATCTCTCATCGGGTTTGGAGCGGGGGTATTTTCTACCCCAAAATCTTTGATATCAATTGGTAAAACACTTATAATTTTGAGAAATGTCGGCAAGGACGGAATATAGTCGCCTGTTTCAATGCGGGATAATTGTTTTGCACTGTTATTTCATAAAACTTTTTTTACAATTAAAAATGAAAATAGAGGAAGTGCACGTTTTGATTCTTTAATTAACATTTTTGGGCTAAAAAATTGCTACGTTAAATCCCCTTCCGAAATAAATCTTGATAATTTAAACAAAGATATAGACTGGGCAGCAATTGATAATATTATAGATAGGGAAAAAGAAAGAGCGGAAGTATGGTTTGAAAAGGTATTCAACGGATGTTGCATTAAGACAAATGAGATGCTTGCCAATGAGTTTGATATTTTAAAATACCCAAAACAAGCAAATAAATTCTCGTTTAAGAATTTTTTATTTTCAGTTAAAAAAGATTCACTTCGTATAAGAATTTATATATTAGGAATACGGATTAGTATTAGAAAGAGATGGTAGAATTACAATTATGAAGGTGATAGAATTCCTTATGACAAAAGAAAATATTCAATGAGTTAGAGAGTGTCTCGGCTGATTAGAAGAAAGGAATACAGGCATGATAAACTTTATTGCCAGACTATTAACTTGGTTTATACCCAAACGCAGTATACGTAAGAAATATCGTAACAAAATTAAAACACTTTGTTACGGATGGCAGATTATCAAAAAAGCAAAAAAGCTGGGTAAGTCTTTATACGTAGGAGGACCGTCTTTTATTGGCAACAATGTTTATCTAGGAGAACACGTTTGTTTTAACGGAATGCAAATTCACGGGAGCGGGAAAGTTACAATCGGGAACTATTTTCATTCCGGCGTTGAGTGTTTAATGATTACTCAGAATCACAATTATGAAGGAGAAGAAATTCCTTATGACAAAACTTATATCTACAAAGATATTGAAATCGGAGATTTTGTCTGGTTAGGTTCAAGGGTTATGATTCTTCCCGGAACAAAAATAGGAGAAGGAGCAATTATACAAGGCGGGGCGGTTGTGCATGGCGAAATCCCGCCGTATGCAATTGCAGGCGGCAATCCTGCTAAAGTGTTCAAATATCGAGACATAGAGCATTTTAAAAAGTTGAAAGCGGAAGGAAAATTTCACTAATAATCTTTATATTTACTCTTTAGCTATTTTCTTGTAGAATATAGTCACTATTTTGAGGTTAGGATGGCTGAGAGTAAAGTTTTTTTAGTATTCAATACAGCGTATTTTGGAGATGTACTTCTTTGCAATACCCTCTGCCAGAATATCAAACTTATTTATCCCGATTCAAAAGTTGTAATGGTTGTGGATAAGCCTTTTT
>CALVCR010000105.1 GCA_944326125.1 Candidatus Gastranaerophilales bacterium
AAAGAAAAGTACGAAAAGAAAAAAGAAACACGCATTGTCTTCTATGCCCTTCGGGCATCATAATAGTTGTGCTTCGCACAATCTCTTACGCTTGCTATGGTGCCCTCCGGACACACGCTTGCGGCTATATTATTAAAAAGTACGGGGTACGGGGCGGCATCAGCCCCGATATAGAAGAATAATTTTATACAATGCCCTTTGTATGAAATTATTTAAAATTTTTAATCTTTTAAAAAGCTGAATGCGACAATTTTGTCGATGTTTATATGAATCCAATCATAGCGGTTTTCGCTGAAATCTTCGCATCTGGTTTCGTAGATTTCGTTTATTGTACACAAAGATGCATTTGTAAGATTAATAAAACCATCTTTATTACATTCCTCGCACTCAAAAACGCTGCCTGTTATTTGATAGTGGTTAGTAAGTATTGATACAAGATTTGTTTCGCTTTTTTCCATAATTTTTTTAAAAGTTTTAATTCTGTCCATAAATTCCTCCCTAAAGACAGAATTTAAAAAATTATGGGCTGGTGCAATCGGATAAAAGACTATATAACCATATCATTAAAGTCTTTTGGATCATCATAATTAAACATATGAACAAAAGTATAAAGCATTTTAGCAGAGAAACGTTTTGTTCCGACTTCCAGCATAACTCTAAGAGCTTCCCTGTTACTTGTAACATGGTTCGGGGTTCTGTTGAAAGCCAGATTGTCATAATAATTAGCTACGTTAACTATTTGGCTGAGTTCTGAGATATAGTCACTTGATAAACCTTGAGGATATCCGGAGCCGTCATTGTTTTCGTGGTGCTCAAGTGCAACTTTAGCCACTTCTTCCGGTAATTTGAGATCTCTTCTTATAAGTTCATAACCTATAACAGTATGGTTTGAAACTTCTTCTTCATTGACTGTAAGTACAGAAGATCTGTCCTGAAGATTAATTTTTAATTTTCCTATATCATGCAAAAGTCCGGCCAGAATTACATAATCAATGGATAGATTAGGAAAATCAAGTTTTTTTGCGATTAATCCTGAAATAAGTGCAACATTCAGCGGATGGCATAATTCATATTCTCCAAGAAAACGAATCTGCGATCCTTTATTTGAACGGTTAACCTGCTTAAATAAATCTGATTTAATGATATTTACTAAGGAGTTGAGTTTTAGAAGTCCCTCTTCATAGTATCCTTGAATAAAAAGATCAAGAGTTTTACGGTAAAAATATTTAATCTTAATCTGAACATCCATTTTTATAGTGGCATCTTTGTTGATTACAGTTTCAAAATCATTAGGATCAAGCGATTCATATGAGAAGTTTACAAGTTTCCTTGCCCCGCTTCTGGAAGAAGTTTTTTTATTTGTGTCATCATCTAAATAAACTTCTTCGGTATATATTTTGAGATAGTTTTTTAGCATAATAAGTTTACCGGGAGTCAAAACCTCACCGGCACTTAGAATTTTACTGTTGCTTTCCGTAAATATATCAAACGGAAGAATTTTATAACCGCTCAGCTCTTTGTTAGTGACTATTCTCATATAAAAATTATAACACTTAGCGGAGAAAAATCATACTGTATTTGTTTTATTTTTCTGTTTCTTCTCTGCGTTTTTCTCTGTAACCGTATAATACGTAGATTAATAATCCGATTATGAGCCAGATGATGAAATATAACGCAGATGTAGCTTTTGCACTGAATTTACAATACATAAGCGCAAGACAGGTTAAAATCCCCAGAATTGGGAACCAAGGACAGAAAGGAACCTTGAAAGGACGCGGTCTGTCAGGTTCTGTTTTTCTCAAAATTAAAACTGCAATACAGATAATTATGAAAGAGGCAAATGTTCCGAAATTACATAACTCTGCGGAAATTGTTAAGTCCATAAACAAAGCACATATAACAACTACTGCTCCGGTTACCCAGGTTAAAATATGCGGGGTTTTGAATTTCGGATGAATGATGTTTAAAGCTTTAGGTAAAAAATGATCCCTGCTCATTGCAAAAAGGATTCTTGTTGTTCCTAGCTGATAGATTAAAAGAACTGATGTCAGCGCACATAGTGCACCGACAGAGATAAGTCCTGCGTACCAATTCATTCCGATGAATCTCATTGCATGAGCCAGAGGAGCCTGTGTATCAATCCACTGGTGAGGTATAACTCCTGTAAGGACAAGAGCTGCTGCTACATAAAGGATTGTACAAAGAAGAAGTGTTCCCATTATTGCAATCGGCAAGTCTCTTTGCGGATTCTTCGTTTCTTCTGCGGCTGTTGATACGGCATCAAAACCAATATAAGCAAAGAATATTATAAAAGCTCCGGTAAATATTCCTTCCCAGCCGTTAGGAGCAAATGGCACCCAATTTTCCGGTTTGATATAGAAAGCTCCGACAACAATAAATGAAAGAATAATAAACATATTAACTCCTACCATAATTGTTGCAACTTTTGTGGATTCTTTTATACCTTTTATTAATAATACGGTGAGAACAAGAACAATTGCTATAGACGGAATATTTATGGCAACAGGGATTTCCCATCCGAAAGGAAGATGAATAAACGGCATTTTATCATGTACATTCCAGCCGAATCTGTTACAAATTTCGTACATTGTTCTATAATCGTTTCTAAGCCAGAGCGGCCAGTTTACGATAAATGAAGGAAGTATATGTTTAAACCCTTTCATAAATTGAACAAAGTATCCCGTCCAGGCGCTTGCAACCGTAATATTTCCGATAGCATATTCAAGCATCAATATCCAACCGACCATCCACGCCATAAATTCACCCATTGTAGCATAGGTGTAAGTATATGCGCTTCCTGCAACCGGTATC
>CALVCR010000106.1 GCA_944326125.1 Candidatus Gastranaerophilales bacterium
GCTACAATGGATGTATAGAGCTTATTTGTGTAACCGGCTCCGTTTTCTTTAGGTTTTATGGATGTTCCTGTTTTTGCTGCTACATTAAAATTATCCATTTTAACAGCGGTTTTTCCTCTGTTAATAGCTTCAGTAAGCAATTCCGTGACAGCTCTGGCATGTTCAGGGGTCATAACCTGAACTTTTTTTACCTTGATGGCTTCTTCTTCCGGAGAGTATTTTATAACATGCGGTGTAATCCAGGTTCCGCCGTTAGCTATGGCAGAGACAGCAGCGACCATTTGAATCGCAGTCACAGAAGAACCGTATCCGTATCCCATTGAGGCATGGTCTGAGGCATCCCACTTAGAAGCCGGTTTTAAGAGTCCTATGGATTCTCCCGGCAGGTCAATTCCTGTTTTTTCACCAAAGCCGAATTTTTTTAGCATGCTGTAGTATTCATTTTTATCCATCATTTGTGCAATCAGAACAGAACCTACGTTGCTTGAGTGTTCAAAAAGATAGGCTAAATCAATCATACCAGGGTTAGGATGTCTATTGTAGTCATAATTCTTAATAGTCCACCAGCCGACTTTTATTTTTCCGGTATCATGGATTTTTGTATACTTGTTTATTTTTCCTAATTCCATGGCAGAAGCAACTGTTATAGTCTTAAAAGTGGAGCCCGGCGGGAAAACATCTGTCAGAGTCCAGTTTTTTGTTTGAAAACTTGTAGCGGATTTAAAATTGTTGGGATCAAAATATGGATAAACTGCATAGGCAAGGATTTCTCCGTTATTAGGGTTTACAACAATAACTGCACCTCTAAGGGCTTTAAATTTTTGAATAGATTTCATCAGTGCTTTTTCACATACGTGTTGAACCGCTGCATCGATTGTAAGAGTGACGTCTTGTCCTTTGACAGGTTTTGTTGCTGCTATCGGATCGGTTGATATATTATAAATAACTTTACCTTTTGGCGTAACTTCCAGATCTGAAGTTTTAGTAACATTTTCAAGCTTATCTTTTGCGGTTAATTCCACTCCTGAAGCGACGTCGGCATCAAAGTTATAGTATCCGAGAACGTGTGCGGCGAGAGTTCCTTGCGGATATGTACGAATACTTTTTTTATCCATAGGAATTTCTCTGAGGTTAAGTTTCGCAATCTGATCTCTTGTATGCCTGTCGACGTTCTTTTTAAGCGGAATTAACGGTACATCCTGATTTATTTTTTCAAGAAGAGTCATTTGAGACATTTTTAAAATAGGGGCGAGCATTTTAGCCAATTCTTCAGGTTTGTGGACAATATCATCTCTTCTTACGTAAATATCATAATAAACAGTGTCAGTAGCGAGTTTTATTCCGTTTCTGTCAAAGATATTGCCGCGCATGACAAAGGAGTTTGCCCTGCGCTGATTCTTGGCCTTTATTCTAAAGTGCCTGATATCAAGGACTTGAACGGCAAACAGATAGATGACAAAGAGTCCTATAAGTATAACAAAGACTATCTGAAGCCACATAAGTCTTTCAGAAAAAATCTTGTTTTTATTAGGATTCCCTGTTTGTCTCATACTTCTCTCCCGCATAATATATCATACCATAATTAAGCAGGAATAGAAATAAATTAATAAAATTTACATAACATCCGCAAAAGAAGCGGAGAGCATGCCAATTTCTAAAATTAGTGTAAAAAATACACCGATTGGGTAGTAACCTGTTGGGGTATTTTTAAGTGTAAAATTGCCACTTTATGCAAAATATCCGAATATAGGCGGGTTTTGACATATTTACAAAAGTTTACACACCCTCTTGACAAAATTTTTTATATGATGCATAATGAAATTGTAAAATGAAGTGTAAGAAAAACACTTAATAAGAATCACGGAGGTGATAATTATGCAAGTAAATAAAATTAATAATATAAGTTTTAGAGAAAATAATTTAACAAGAAGTGTTAATTCAGAAAACGCTATCTTAATGTTGAGAGATCCAAATGCAGCAGTAAAATTCCAAAAGAATCAGGAATATGCTAAGATGGCAGACTCAGTTGACACAAATCCGTTAGTATCTCTCGGTTACAAATTGTACAGAACTTTCAGCCAAATAAAGGTTAGAGAAAGATCTAATGCCGAAAATAATAAATTTAGCGCTATCGCATAAGTTTTTTCTATAATATAATACACACACATAATTTAGCGGTAATTGTATAACAATTATCGCTTTTACTTTTATATAAGTACCATATCTTTTCAAAATTTCCTTAATGAAAGGTCGAATTAGGCGGTTAACTAGTTTCCCCTAATTCGTGTTTGGGAATTAAAAAGATTATTTTCTGCATCTTTTCCCTTAAAAAAGGTTATGGTTTTTTGCAGAGTAGGATTAGGATTTAACTGATATGCCGCTTCAAAATTAGTGAGAGCACATCTTGTGTCTCCAAACTTGGCATATATATCTCCCATTCTGCAAAGGGTTTCATAGTGAACCATATATCCTCTTTCATAAGCTTTTTTATAGTATTTAAGAGCTTTTCTGAATTCGCAGCGTTTGTAATAATATTCACCAAAATAAAAATATGGTTCCGGATTGGTAGAATTTATGCTTATTGCTCTTGAAAGGTTTTCTTTTGCGTATTTATCCTGATTAAGCTTGTCATACAAAGCACCCAGTTTAACGCAGTATGCTTCATTTTTAGGGTCAATCTTCTGCAATGCTCGATACATATTAAGGGCTTTGGTTGTTTCATCCGTAATAGTATCGGATTTATTCTGCATAGCAAGGAAGTAGTATGCTTTTGCTTTTTGTTCAAGATCATCCTCAGTAAGCTGGGAATAATCGATTTGTGGTGCATAATCCACTTTGCCCTGTACAGCGCTGTGTGCCGGAAGGTTTAAAAACAATATTAAAATTGTAATTAATAAAATTATAGAAGGTTGTCGCATAAATTCATCATAATGTTGTATAATAATTCTATTGTAACAGAAAATTTTTTTAGTAAAACATTCTTGAGGAGAAATTTTTGAAAGAACTCATTTGTATTTCTATTTTTATAGTTATTTCTGCTTTATTAGCTGTAGCAATGATTTTAGCAGGCTTTGTCTGCCAGTATAGGAAAAAATCCGAAGTGAAAAACAGTACTTATGAATGCGGACTGGAGCCTTTTAATGATGCAAGAATTAAGTTTGATGTGAAGTATTTTAACTATGCAGTATTGTTTCTTATATTTGATATAGAGACTATATTTCTTTATCCGTTTGCGGTTAAATTAGATTCTCTGGGTTTCTTTGCTGTGGCAGAAGCCTTTGTCTTTGTAGGTTTGCTGCTTATAGGTTTATTTTTTGTAATTAAAAAGAAAATGCTGAGGTGGATTTAGTGAATGTTATAGTAACCTCAATTGATTATATTTTGAACTGGAGCAGAGCTAATTCTTTATGGCCCTTAACTTTTGCTACGTCGTGCTGCGGAATAGAAATGATGCAGACTGTTGCTTCCAATAATGATATTGCGCGTTTTGGATCAGAAGTTTTTCGCGGTTCTCCAAGACAGGCAGATTTATTGATTTGTGCCGGAACTATTACTCACAAGATGGCGCCTGCACTTTTAAGATTGTATGAACAGATGCCTGAGCCAAAATATGTTATAGCAATGGGGGCATGCACATGCGGGGGTGGTATGTTTGCTGATACCTCGTATTCTGTTATAAAAGGTATTGATAAAATCATTCCTGTGGATATTTATCTTCCGATGTGTCCGCCTAAACCGGAATCTTTGTTGGATGCGATAAGGAAACTCCAAAAAGAAATTAGAAAAGAATCTATTCTTGAAAGGAAAAAATTTACAAATAAGCATACTTCTAATCTAACTGAATCCTGCGGTTTACTTACGGATGAATTTAATGTAACAAAATTAGGAGTTTTGGAAAACTAAAAGTATTATTATATATGAGGGCAGGTGCAAAATGAATTGGGCAGAATTTACAAATATATTTAAAGATTGCAAACTGGAAGGCGACAAAATTTTAATTGGTTCAGAACTTTTAAAAACAATAGATTTTGTAAAAACAAACTATCATTTTGATATGTTAAAAGAAATAATTGCTTCAGATAACGGAGACGGGACTGTTGAGCTTACATACCGTCTTTTTTCACCGGAGGATGAAGAGGATTTATTAATTTCAATCAATGTTAAAGATGAAGCGGAAAGCGTCTCATCAATTTTTGAATCGGCGGTTGCTGATGAGAAAGAAATCTATGATCTTTTTGGAGTCAAGTTTATTGGCAATCCTGAACTAAAAAGACTTTATATGCCTGAAGATTGGAAAGGTCATCCTTTAAGAAAAGATTATAAAGAAAATGACGAGAGGCTGAACTGGAATGAGTAAGCTCAAATTAAATCTGGGGCCTCAACACCCTTCAACTCACGGGGTTTTGAGACTTATACTTGAGCTGGAGGGAGAAAAAATAATCTCCTGCGAACCTGATATTGGCTATCTTCACCGCGGGATGGAAAAGATGGCGGAAAAACTTAGCTACATCCAATATTTACCCCTTGTGGACAGAATTGATTATCTTGCGGGGTTTTTCTACTCGGAGCTTCTTTGCAGAACTGTTGAAAAAGCGCTTGGGGTTGAGCTTTCAAAAAGAGTAAAAGCAATCAGGGTTATGTTGTTGGAGCTTAACAGGATCGCATCACACCTTCTCTGGATTGGAGCTTTTTTGATGGATTTAGGTGCTGTTTCTCCATTTTTCTATGCGTTTAGAGAAAGAGAGCTTATTCTCAAATATTTTGAAAAAATTACCGGCCAGAGGATGATGAATAATTACTTTGTTTTTGGCGGTGTAAGGAGGGATATTTTTTCACTTGAGGATGTGGAAAATATTATTAATATTCTGCCGGATAAGGTTAAGGATTATGAGGCTTTGATAACTGAAAATCCTATTTTTGTCCGGAGAACAAAGGGTAAAGGTGTCTTGGATAAAGAAACTGCTTTTAATTTTGGAATTACGGGGGTAAATTTAAGAGCTAGCGGAGTAAATCTGGATTTTAGGGTAAAAGACTATCTTTATGAAGGAATAGATTTTAATCCGGTGGTTATAGACGGAGCGGACTCTTGGAGCAGATATAAGGCGAGGGTTCTGGAGATAAAAGAGAGTATAAATATAATAAAGCAGGCTCTTAAGGTTCTGGAATCTGAAAAAGAGCTGGAGCAAAAACTTGTAAACCCTCTTAATCTTACCCTGCCTGAAGGAGAGTATATTCAAGAAATTGAGGCTCCTCGCGGATTAGCTTCTATTTATATTAAATCAACCGGAGAGAAATCTCCTTATCGTTTAAAATGGAGAACGGGGTCATATTATTCAGTTAATCTTTTACGTAAAATATTAAAGGGAGCTTATCTGAATGATGCAATAGCAATAAGCGGATCTTTGGATATAATCTTACCGGAGGTGGATAAGTAGTGAATTATCTGTATTTTTTGTATATAGAGTTTCTTGCAAAACATAATATTCCGCAGCTTTTTGGGGATTTAACTTTTTATGTTATTCCATGCTGTATTATCTTTTGCGCGCTGCTTGTTGTTGTACTGGCTCTGGTTTTGTTTGAAAGAAAGCTCTTAGGCTGGTTTACTCAAAGAAAAGGTCCTAACAGAGTCGGATTGTGGGGAATTTTACAGACTCTTGCGGATGCTTTTAAACTCTTATGTAAAGAAAATATCACTCCTAAGGGTGCGGACAGGTTTTTATTTAATCTTGCGCCTGTCGTTATATTTGTTCCGGCGATGATTGCCCTGGGGTTGATTCCATACAGTTCCGAGTTTACTTTTATGAACTTTCAAACTAATCTTTTAATCTTTATTGTAATCGGAGCTATGCCGGTTTTGAGCATATTATTGGCAGGCTGGGCAAGTAATAATAAGTATTCACTTTTTGGTGCTATGAGAAGTGTTGCGCAGATTTTGGCGTATGAACTTCCTATGGCATTTGTGATTTTATCGGTTGCTGCGCTGGGATCTTCATTGAACCTTACCCAGATAATTTACGCCCAGAGTTCAGGGGGTGGGATTTTAGGCTGGTTTGGAATCCCATGTGTTATCGGGTTTGTAATTATGTTTATTTGCACAATTGCAGAACTAAACCGCTGTCCTTTTGACCTTCCGGAAGCTGAAAGTGAGCTGATTTGCGGATATAATACTGAATATTCCGGCATGAGGTTTGCGATATTTTATTTAAGCGAGTATGCTATGCTTTTTGCAAATTCTATGCTGCTTGCAGTACTCTTTCTGGGAGGATTTTTATCTCCTTTTGGCAAGTATTTAAGCCCGATGATTTTCCCGCCTGAAATAAGCAGTGTTATGGTTTACTTTGAGCAGGCTTTCTGGTTATTTGCAAAGACGTTTCTTATAATCTTTGTCGTTATCTGGATAAGAGCAACTTTCCCTAGAATGGCACAGTTTGATTTGCTTAAGTTTTCCTGGGCGGTTTTGCTTCCGGTATCAATTTTGAATCTGTTTTTGATGGTGGTTTTGAAGTACTTAACAGGAGGCGGTTATGTTTAGGAAGATAGGGTACCTCTTATTAAGTATGTTTGTTGTATTTAAACACCTGTTTAAAAGACCGGTAACTTTAGAATATCCGGAAAAAAAGATTACTCCGCCTGAAAATTTTCGCGGAAAACCTGTTGTTGAAAACTGCAAAGGCTGCGGAGTCTGTCTGAGAGTCTGCCCTTCCGGTGCTATTAAAATAGATAGAGAAAATAACTGTTTCAAAATAGATTTAAAGAAGTGTATTTTTTGCGGAAACTGCACTTTCTATTGCCCTCATGGAGCTATTAAAATGTCAAAAGGATATGAACTTGCTCTGAGCGATAGAGAAAATTTGATTCTAAACTATCCTATTGGAGGTGCTGATGAACGGAATTGAGAACCCGATAGTGTTTTATCCGGCAGCGATTGTAATGATTTTGTGCGGGATTCTTACAATATATTTTAAAAATATTATGCATTCGCTTCTTGCGGCCGTAGTAGTGTTTTTTCTTGCGGGGATGTTCTTTTATGTTCTCGGATCTGAATACAATGCTGTTATCCAAATAGCTATCTATGGGGTCGCTGTTCCGGTAATATTAGGGGTCGCGGTTATGTTTACCAATCTCAAAAGAGAATCGGTTGAAGATAAGAAAGAAAAAAGTTCTTATCTTAAGTATCTTGTGATTCTGACAGGAGGGGTATTTATTCTGGCTATAATATATCTTTTAATGACTTCATTTGTTATCTTGCCGGACAGCTTTACATACGCACTTCCCGAGGAGACAAATTCTCTGGAGGTTATAGGTTCTTTTGCATCAGGAATTTTTATCAGGTATGTCTGGGCATTTGAGCTTGTATCTCTTATTCTAACCATAATAGCTGTAGGGCTTACGATGTTTAAAAGAAAGGAGAGAAGCTGATATGGGTGAAATTACGGTTTATCATTACCTGTTTTTGGGGCTGGCTCTCTTTGTAATCGGGATTGCGGGGTCTATTATTTCCAAACATGTGATTAAGGTGCTTATATCAATAGAGTTTATTCTGACAGGGGTAAATATTAATTTTGTTACCTTTGCAACTTATTGTGATACGCCTAAGTTTGACGGTTATATAATGGCATTGTTTTATGTAGCTATCGGGGCTGTGGAACTTGCTGTTGCGCTTTATATTTTCTATTTAATGTACAATAAAAAGCAATCTGAAAATATTGAAAAATACGGAGATCTTTAACTTTGGCTGATTTAATCTTAGATAACATATATTTAGTCTTACTTCTTCCGTTATGGTTATTTTTAATAATCATGATGGGAAGGTTTTTCTCTGTTTACGTAAACAAGGGTGTGATTTATGTTCTTACATTGTTTTCATCTTTTATGGGAGCAATGCTTTGCGGCAGTGCATTATGGAAGCTTGATGCGGGCAGAATCCTTGAAAACGAGATTCCGTTTTTAAAAATAGATGATTTTGTAATCAATATGGGGATTCATGCAGATAGAGCGGCCTTAATTTTTGCGCTGGTGCTTTTTGTAGTCAGCTTTATTGTTCAGCTTTTCTCTGTTTCGTATATGAGAGATGAAAAGAAAAGTTACAGGTTTTTTGCTTTTCTTAACCTTTTTAATTTTTCTATGGCGGGACTTTTATTCAGTCCGAACCTTTTTCAGACGTATTTTTTCTGGGAATTGGTAAGTGTTGTATCTTATCTTCTTATCGGGTTTGAGTACGGGAAAAAAGAAAAATCCGATGCTTCTAAAAAAGTGTTTATAATAAACAGAATCGGAGATACAGCTTTAATTTCCGGAATTATTATGTGTTCGTACTTTTTGTATTCTTATTCCGGAAATGCAAGTCTCGGATCTCTTTCGTTTACGGATATGAATGTTATTTCAACAATCCTTTATGCTTATACTTCAACTCCTCTATTTCTGCTAATTTGCGGTTTGTTTATAGTTGCTGCTGCTGTTAAGTCTGCTCAGTTTCCGTTTTATACCTGGCTTCAGGATGCAATGGAGGCTAAACTTCCGGTCAGCGCGCTGCTGCATTCCGCAACAATGGTTGCAGCCGGTGTATTTATTCTTTTAAGGCTTCTGCCGTTTTTCACCCTTGCGGGAATCACGCTGAAGATTATAAGCGTAATCGGTATTCTTACTGCATTAATTTGTTCGATCTGTGCTTCCAGCCAAAATCATCCTAAGAAAGTCCTTGCTTATTCAACTTCTGCCCAATTAGGATTAATGTTTTTTGCTGTAGGGATGTTAAATATTAAAGCTGCTGTGGCGTTTTTTGCGGCACATGCTTTTATAAAAACACTTCTTTTCCTGACTCTTCCGGATAAAGAAGAGTGTTGGAATTATTGGAATTTTATACTATTTCTTCTTGGCGGTTTATCGCTCTCAGGTTTATTTATTTCCGGCATGGCTGCAAAAGAGATGATTTATGCAGGATTGGATGGCGGAAACACTGTTCTTGCTGTATTATTCTGTGTTATTGCTTTTCTTACAGCTTTTTATATTACAAGAATTGCTCTTGTTATATCGCATGAATACGGACTTGTAAAATCAATGCCTGACAAGATTAAGCTTACGTCTTATATTCTTCTTATTTTAATGAATATAGGCTTATATTGGTATCTTAGAAGTCATTTTGAATACAAAGTTGCAGAACCTTTCTGGTCAGCGTTGACTGCATGGGTTGTGGTTTATATTCTTTATGTAAAAAATGCTTTTTGGAAGGTTCCGGTTCTTTATCCGCTTTCTTATAACGGATTTTATCTGGATAAGTTTTATTCTGAGACCGTAGTTAAACTATATCATAATTTTACCGGTATGCTTAATAAGTTTGAAACTAATGTTCTTTCAAACTACAGACCTATTGTATTTTGTTCTAAAATTCCGGTTAAGCTTGTTGGTTTAATAGAAAAAGAATTTATGGATGGAACGGTAAGGCTTATTGCTGTTACCGCAAAGAGACTTTCACGTCTGGATATGAAAGCGCAGAGCGGAAATATTCAGAGGTATAATGCTTATGCGTTTATTATTGTTACTTTAATTTTAAGCTGCTTAATAATAGCCTATATTATTATGCTGAGTTATATAGGAGGATAGGGAAAATAATATGGAAATGTTCTTATCAATACCGTTTTTAGTATTCTTACCGCTTGCGGCATCGCTTCTTATTATGTCTCCGCTTTTTACGAGCAACGAGATATCAATAAGACGTTTTGCTAAAGGGGTTATAGGATTTCATTTTGCATATATGATTTTAATGCTGATATTCTATAATAGTGCAAATCCTTATGAAAGCCAGCTTCATTTCTTTGGACTGGACTGGATTCAATCACTGGGGATAAAATTTAAATTCCGTTTGGACGGAATAGGTTTGATATTAACAACTTTAACCTCTTTTGTTTTTCTTATGTCATCAATTTCAAGCAAGATTAATATAAGAAAAAATCATAAGTTTTATTATTCTATGCTTTTATTCTTAATGTTTGCAATTCTCGGAATATTTACATCAGCAGACATGTTTATGTTCTTTATGTTCTGGGAGCTGGAACTTATTCCTGCATACTTCCTGATTGGCGGGGATTGGGGTGTCGGCTATAATGACAATCACAAAAAATCTGCAGTGAAGTTTGTGCTCTTTACTTTTTTAGGAAGTATGTTTATGCTGCTCGGGATACTTCTTTTGCATTATTATAACTACGTTTCAAACGGAGTATTGTCGGCAGACTTTTTAGAGATAATGGATAATTCAATTCCTGACGGAATACAAACCTTAATAGCCGTCTGTTTCTTAATAGGTTTTGGCGTAAAACTTCCTATTATACCTTTGCATACATGGCTTCCGGATGCGCATACAAATGCCCCTACTCCTATTAGCATGGTGCTTGCAGGAATCCTTTTAAAAACGGGGGCTTATGGTATATTCAGGTTTAATTATCAGATTATGCCGGAATCTTTTATAAGTATAGCGCCTCCTCTTGCGGTATTTGCTTTGATAAATATTATATATACGGCATTTGTAGCTTATACTCAGACTGATATAAAAAGAATTGTAGCGTATTCAAGTATTTCCAATATGGGCCTGATTCTTCTGGGATTGTGCGCTTATAACCAGCTCGGATTATCGGCATCAGTATTCCACATGGTTGCTCATGCTCTTGTAACATCGGGCTTGTTTATGATCTGCGGAATAGTTTATCTGAGGTGTAAAACCAGAGATATAAATTCTCTGGGCGGAATAGCAAGCAAAATGCCGAGACTTTTCGGGTTTAGCGTGCTTATCGTTATGGCTTCCATAGGAGTTCCGGCGTTTGCTCCGTTTATAGGTGAAATCTTAACTATGATTTCAGCGCTGTTCTCCGAAATCTCAGATGTATTGAAGTTTGTTTCAATCTTCTCACTTCCGCTGTTAATAATAAGTTCTTGCTATATGCTAAAATTTTTGCATTCAGGATTCTTTGGCAGAACAAATGAAGAGTTTGAGAAGATTAATGATATTTCGGTGCATGAATTTGTTGTTCTTGCATCAATCACTGCGGGGCTGGTAATTTTTGGACTTTTCCCGATGGCAATATTAAATCTTATAGGAGCATAAGGTATGATTAATGATATTTTTAATATATTGTTGCCGCAAATATGTTTGGGAATATTTATACTTATCCAGCTTTTGTGTTCAATGTTTCTCTCACCGCGGTATTTTAAATATTCAAGACTTGTTTCGGCTCTCGGGATATCATTAAGTATAGTACTTTTGGCAACTGTTCAGACAGAGCCGCAGTACTTTGCTTTCAAAAACTCTATAATGTCAGACAGTTATACTTTATTGTTTCAGTTCGTAATCCTTTTATGCGGATTTTTTGTTGTACTTTTAACCAGAAATTTAATAAGGGAAAATAAACAGAATGCTTATACATTTCAGGCGGTATTATTAACGGGAATTCTCGGCGGGATGAATATTGTATCGGCAAACGATTTTTTGACTTTGTTTATTTCGCTTGAATTACTAAGTTTTCCTACCTATTTTTTAATCTCTGCAAAAAGAGGTTATTATTCTAAAGAGGCTGCGTTTAAGTATCTTATAACAAGTGCGGTATCAAGCGGAGTATTTTTGTTTGGAGTATCATATCTTTACGGGATTACATCGACCCTTAACCTTTCGGAAATTTATGAAATAGTTGTTGAGCAGGAAACATCTTTAATTTATGTATTCGCATCTGTGCTTACGGTTCTCGGGCTTGTTTCAAAACTGGCTGTGTTTCCTTTTGCCAATTGGGTTATTGATGTTTATAAAGGAACAGAAACTTCTATGCTTGCGTTTTTGTCTACTATACCTAAACTTGCACTTTTCGGAATACTTTGCAGGTTGCTGGTATTTCCTTTGAGCAGCAGTTTTGAACTTACTTTTGTGATTTTAATAATAGCTCTTGTGACTGCTCTTTGGGCAAACACTTATGCTATACGGGAAAAGAATGTTAAAGTTATTCTTGCCTGTTCGGCATCTGCTAACGCATCTTACGTACTTTTGGCGGCAAGTCTTGTTTCTGTTTATAATCTTTCTACAGTAATATTCTATCTGATATGTTATTCATTAATGAATATAGCGGTATTTGCGTTTTTGAATATAACGGAATCCAATCTTGTTGGAGAGAGGGTAGAAAATTTCTTAGGATTATTTCATAAAAACAAGCTTTTAGCGGGAGCGTACGGAATTTCTGTTATAGCACTCGCCGGTTTCCCTATAACATCAGGTTTTGTGGCTAAGATTTATCTTTTTACGGCGATTGCAAATTCAGGATTGATTTTTGTACCGTTTTTGCTTGCACTTTTAATATTAACGGTAGTTGCACTTTATTATTATTTAAAGCTTATAACACCAATGTTCAGAAAGTGTGACGGAAATACAGGAGTAAAAGTATTAAATGCGGTTTATTCCCAGAAATTTGTGCTTATATTCTGTACTGCTGTAACTGTTTTAATAGGTGTATATCCGGATAAATTGATAGAGCTTTGCAGATTCATTGCGTATAATATTTAAATTGTTACTAAACTTATTTAACAACGTATAGCTTATCTGTCAGGTTTTGTATTTGTGTATTTTTTTCTAGAGCTATTTTTAATACAGCCAGAATTTCTGCTGCTGTCGTATCTTTTTCTGCGCGTCCTTGACAGTATTCGGATGCTACTTTTAATAGTGTAACACTTTCAGCTATTAAGCTATCTATTTTGCATAATTCTTCTTTGTTATTATTCATACTTACCCACCAATATAATACTTTTACTAATATATTATACCTAATAAGTATTTAATAAGCAACTTTTAGTAATCAATCGACTGTTAAAACTTTATGAAAATATTTTTATAATCAGTTTATGGAACAGGAACTTAGAAGAATAATAGCCAGAAATATGCGCGTAGAACGGGCAAAAAAGAATTGGACACAAGAAGACCTAGCTGAGGCGGCAGATATTTCTACCAAACATATTACTAAGATTGAAAACGAAAAAGTAACCCCAAGTATTTTTTTGATTTATAAAATTGCACGAGCTTTTAATATAACTATAGACAAGTTGGTTACTGAGGAAGAACAGTAAAAATGTTTTGGGACTAAGCTATTAAATCTCAATTTCGCCTTGCCGATATACTACCGGAACTTCTCCTCTGAATCCGACAACGGTTGAGGCACGCCCTTTTGCTGTGAATCCGTAATCCGGAATTACAAAATCAGCTTTCCCGCCGATGTATTTAACGGCTTCTTCGTACGTAAGAGCCGGAGGTTCGCCGGAAATATTTG
>CALVCR010000107.1 GCA_944326125.1 Candidatus Gastranaerophilales bacterium
ATGCAGACCTTCTTGTTGTTACATCAGACGGCTTCGGTAAACGTACCAAACTTTCTGAATTCAGGTCTCAAAACAGAGGCGGTATTGGGCTTATTGCAACTAAGTTCAAGTCAAATATGTCAAGACTCGTTGCTTTAACAATAGTTGAAGAAAAAGATGAAATTATGCTTGTAACAGCAAACGGTATTGTAACAAGAATAAAAGCCGGGGACATTTCTTGCCAGGGAAGACCTGCAACCGGTGTAAGAGCTCAAAACCTTGTTGATAATGATACAGTTGTTTCTGTTAACAAGATTGTCAACACGGATAAAGAAGATGAAAACTACGACCCTGCAGCAGGCTCCTGTGCAGTAACGGAAGCTGAAGCTGCAGAAGAACCGGCCGGAGAACAAACATCATTGAATATAACATCAGAAGAATAAAATAAAGGCCGGGGTCCCGGCCTTTTTAAATTATAGAAAGGAATCCATAATGGAAAACTTAAAAATTTATTTTGATAAAGATATAAACAAAGACCTTATTAAAACAAAAAAAATTGCAATAATTGGTTTCGGCTCCCAAGGATACGGACAGAGCATGAACCTGAAAGATTCCGGCTGCGATGTAATACTCGGGCTTAGACAAGGCGGTTCATCCGATATTAAAGCGAAAGATTATGGTTTTAAAACAATGCCCATAAAAGATGCGGTCAAAGAAGCTGATATTATTCAGATACTTATTCCAGATGAAATTCAAGCTCAGGTTTATAAAGAAGAAATCGAACCGAACCTGAGAAAAGGGCAGTATTTAATGTTCTCTCACGGATTTAATATCCACTACGGATTCATAACACCACCTGAAGGGGTAAACGTTATAATGGTTGCCCCAAAAGCTCCGGGACACACAGTAAGAAGCGAATTCACCGCAGGAAGAGGTGTGCCTTCTTTAGTTGCGGTGCATACGCCGGCTGACACCTCACCACATTCCTCTCCTCAAGGAGAGGAAGCATTTCAGATAGCTCTCTCTTATGCTGCCGCAATAGGCTCCGGACGTGCCGGCATTATTGAAACAACCTTCAGAGAAGAAACTGAAACAGATTTATTCGGAGAGCAGGCTGTGCTTTGCGGAGGTTGCTCTGCGCTTATAAAAACGGCTTTTGAAACTCTTGTGGAAGCTGGTTACTCACCTTATATGGCTTACTTTGAAGTATGTCATGAACTTAAATTAATTGTAGATTTAATCTATGAAGGCGGAATAGAAGATATGCACTATTCTGTTTCAAATAATGCGGAATATGGTGATTACACCAGAGGAAATATCGTCATAGATAAAAATACCAAAGAAAGAATGAAAAAAATCCTTGCTGATATCCAAAACGGCAGTTATGCAAGAGAGTTTATGGAAGAATTTCACTCCGGTTCACCTAACTTTACAAGATTAAGAAAAGAATCAGAAGGACACTTAATAGAAAAAATCGGAAGTGAAATCCGTTCAGCTTTCCAATGGGGAAATAAAGAAAAACTTATTGACCGGAGCAAGAATTAAATTTTCTACAATTGTAACAGTTTGTAAAAATTCTCTTAAATATCCTAAAGTTATCATATAAATGACCGTAATTTACTATGTAAGAAATTTTAATTTCTTTGCAGATGTGATGGCGGATTGTATGAAAATAGAGAATACAAATATAGGTTATAATAAACAAAATATAGATAATTCTAGAGGTCGGCAGCTTGCGGATGAGATGATCTTTTTTGCGGATAAAAACAGTGCATCCGTTTCTAAGCTTGAATTTCAGGAAAAGTTAGAACAGATGGAAAATCTTTCCGCTCAGGATTTAATCAGGTTTATTAAAGGTTTCAATAAAGAGGAATCCGTAATTGAACTAATATGTGATGAAATAGGAAACTCTAAAGAAACCAGAAAAAACGCTTGTAAAAGGGTTTTAGACGCGTTAATTGCAAAGGCGGAATTATTGGGCATTGATACAAAACCTTTGGAAAAAGAATTTCTTAATGAATTAAATTCTCAATTCAGCTTTCTCGGGTTATATATTAATACCAAAAAGCTTGATAATATTATTAATACACTAACACAATCAATAGAAAATCGCCAAAATTTCACACCGGAAGACGTTGATAGGGTAAAGAATACTCCTGTATCTGAGGGGCAAAAACAAGCCGGTGAAATATTGGAGACCCGTTTGGAAAACGCTTTCGCCGCATTTGGCGAAAGAATAGATGAGAATGGAGAGTTTACGACTAAAAACAAGGACGGTATTTTATATAACGGGCAAATGCAAAAAGATGGATGGGCAGCAAATACTGCCGATTTTGTCAGTAAAATATGGCGCTCTGATAATACGGCAAGTAAGGTTCGCAAGGACTTAAAGTACGCATACGAACAAATTAAAATATTGAATGAAGCTCGAGAAAACGGCGAGGAAGATTTTAAACTAAAATTTAAAGAGATTTTTGGTGTTGATTTTGATTATGCAAATATTGTTGCCTATAAAAAAGCCGAAGAAACTTATATAAATGCAGGGCTTAACCATGAACTTGAAATGAATTTTAATAGGAACTTTAAACTCCTTCTTTCTCAAGCACCTTTAAGAGAAGAAGTTGAAACAATTAATCCCGACCCCATGACAAGTACTGTTATCATAAATGTAACTGCAACAAAAGAACAAGTTTATTACAGAGAATTTGAAAAACTTGCAAATATATTAGGTGAACAAGGAAAAGAAATTCTTAATAATGAATTTAAAAGAGCAGGGGTATCTGAGGGTTCATTAGAAGATAAATTTGAAATTCTAAAAAATGTGACTGTTAAGATATCTAAAATTCTCCGTTCAAATACTCTCAAAGCAGGAAAAGGTAATGAATTTTCAGAAATAGAGTCAATATATAACAATTCTTACAAAGCCGCTTTTGGCCTTGAAAATGATATTATGAAAAGGGTTACGGATTATAATACTTCTCAAGAAATCGGAGCCGGAGTTGTAAAAGCCAGTGTAACAATAGTCGCATCTCTTGCGGCTGCCATCAGCGGAGTAGGCCTTGCCGGGGTGTCAGCTATTACGGCAGGAGTATCATTTGCGGCAGATGTCAGCGACAGCTTTACCAGTGGTAAAGCTCTGGAGATATTAAGCGGCAATGGGCTTTCAGAATACATTAAAACAGCTGGCAAGGATACCGATTGGGCTGCTATTCTTAAACAGGCTGTTGTCTCAGGAGGAACAGTTTTTATCGGTAATGCGGTTGCAAAAGGGGTGACCTTTGTCACCGAAGGAGCTAAACCTGTTTCGCAGGCGCTTGCAATGTTCGGTGCAGACATTACAGTGGACGCGGGAACAGAATTTTTAACAACAGGCAAAATTACTATTGAAGGAATGGTATTCTCTGTCCTTTTATCGGCAGCCGGTAATATTGTCGCAATCAAACCAATACTGAACGAAGCTAAGTCGGCAAAATCCCAATTACAAGCTTCTGCATCTATTAATACAAAACTTAATGATAGAATTTTAAATGCTGCAAGCAGAGCCAGATACGATGAAACCATTGTAGCTGAGATGATACAAAAGTATCCGCATGTTGTAAAAAAGTTATCTTCTTACAAAGCGCCCGATAATACTAAATTATTTAGTGCAAAAGATATCAGCGATATTTTATATAATTGCAGAAATACAATCCAAAATAATCCTGAAAAGATTTTTGCTATTTTAAATAATCCGGAAGAAATTAAAATGATTGCCAAGTATAAATTTCGTGCATCCGGTCTTGAAAAAGCTGTTAATAAAACGCCCGAAATCAGTACAGCTTCTTTGGCGCTAAATGATATAGAAATTGATAATTCTATAACTGCGGCATTACGTGAAAAAGCAATAAAAGCCGCAAAAGAAGCCGGTTATGATGAAGATGTTATTATGGATTTAATAGAAAAATATCCTGAAGTTATTGAAAAGATGGCATCTCCTAAAATTCCTGACAGTTCCAACATACCGGACAAAAATATCAATGACTTGCTTTCACATTTTAAAGGACAGAGAAAATTTGCCAGGGAAGAAATATTAGCACTGTTAAACAGTCTATAATTCTTTTAAAATATTGTTGAAATTTTACCCCTGTTGGGCTATGGTTTTTATCAACTTCTTTTTTAAAATGTACATGTATTTAAAATACAGTTCGTTAATAATAAAGAAGGAGTCAGTAATGAAAAAAACATTATCCGCATTAGCTGTATTAGGGATTGTAGCAGTAGGAATACAAACAGCAGAAGCTTTTTCTTGGTCAAGTCTAAATCCTGCATACTGGGGACATTGTCCAAAATGCGAAAAGAAAAAATCTGATTGTGATTGTCAAAAGAAATGTGATCCTTGCCAGAAAGTTCAGCAATGTGATCCATGCACCACAGGTGCTGCTGCACCATGTGAGCCTTGTGCAAAAAAACAACCGTGCAATCCTTGCCAGAAAGCTAAAAAATGTGATCCTTGTGAGAAGAAAACCCAACCTTGCGATCCTTGCCAGAAAGTAAAGAAGTGTGATCCTTGCTCTACCGGAGCTGCACAACCATGCGATCCTTGTCAGAAGGCTCAGCCAAAACAACCTTGCGATCCTTGCGACAAGCTGCAAAATATGAATAAGTAAATTTTATTCAAATAAAAATACAGCGAAATTAAATTTCGCTGTATTTTTTATAACCATCAAACGATTAATGGCACAATGCAAGTAATACACCGGCAGCAACTGCTGAACCGATTACACCTGATACATTCGGCCCCATTGCGTGCATAAGAAGGAAGTTTTGAGGATCAGCCTCTTGTCCGACCTTATTTGATACACGTGCTGCCATAGGTACTGCAGACACACCGGCAGAACCAATAAGCGGATTGATTTTAGTCTTAGAGAATAAGTTCATCAACTTAGCCATAAGAACTCCGCCTGCAGTAGCAAGTGAAAATGCCATAATACCTAAGAATAGAATAAACAAGGTTTGACCTGTTAAGAACTGATCTGCAGAAAGTTTAGAACCGACAGTTAAACCTAGAAATATTGTAATAATATTAATTAAAGCGTTCTGCATAGTGTCTGACAATCTTTCTACAACACCGCATTCTCTGCATAAGTTACCAAAGCAAAATGCACCGACTAAAGGGCAAGCGCTTGGAAGAAGAAGTACACAAAGTAAAAGAACCATAAGAGGAAATACTATTTTTTCTCTCTTAGAAACTTCTCTTAACTGAGTCATTCTGATTTTTCTTTCTTCCTTAGTTGTTAATAATTTCATAATAGGCGGTTGAATTACCGGAACCAGTGCCATATATGAATATGCAGCAACAGCAATTGCACCTAAAAGTTCAGGAGCAAGTTTATTTGTTACATAAATAGAAGTAGGACCATCAGCTCCGCCGATAATACCAATTGCACTTGCTTGCTGAATAGTGAAAGGATCCATACCCATTGCTGACATCACAGGTCCTAATGCCAGAGCTAAAAGCAATGCGCCAAAAATACCAAATTGAGCCGCTCCTCCTAATAGAGCTGTTTTAGGGTTCGCAATTAACGGACCGAAGTCTGTCATTGCACCTACACCCATGAAGATAATCAACGGGAATATACCTTTATGAATACCTGCTTCAAAAATTATACCTAAGAAACCCGCAGGACCAGCAATTGCTTCTCCCGGAGGCATAGGAATATTTGACAACAAACCGCCGAATGCGATCGGAACCAAAAGAAGTGGCTCAAACTGTTTTTTAATGCCTAACCAGAGTAAGAACAAACATATAATAATCATTATCCACTGTCCGTGCATATGAAGAATCTGTTCAAAACCTTTTAAGTTAGGGTCTGCCGGTAATACAAAGTTCATAAGGCCTGTTGTATTCCAGAGATCAATTAAACCGTCATGTATGTTCATAACTTACTACCTCCTTAACCTACAACAGCCAATGTCTGACCGGTAACAACTCTATCGCCCTGTGAAACAAGGATTGACTGAACGGTACCAGAAACCGGAGACTTAATTTCAATTTCCATCTTCATAGCTTCAAGAACCATGATTACATCACCTTCAGAAACAGTATCACCTTCGTTAGCTTCTATTCTAAGCACGTTACCAGGGACACCTGCTGCTACATTAGTACCGCCTGCAGCAGAAGAGGCAGAAGCTTTTTCTGCAATTCCTTCTTTAACAGATATATCATACGATTTTCCGTTAACAACCGCTTTATTATCGCCGTCAAGTTTAACAGCATAAGCTTTTCCGTTAACATTAACAGTAAATTCATTTCCGCCGGCAGATGGTGTAGAACAAGTTTGAGAAGGACAGTTCTTACGAACACCGATTTGTCCTTTTCCTTGCAAGAACATAATGCCTTTTTCTTTACAAGCTCCGGCAATAAAGATATTTTCATCATTAACCTCAAGACCTGCATCTTCAAGCATCTTAGTTGCAGCTTTAATACCTTTATTAGGATCTTTATCATTTAAATCAACAACTAATTCAGTTGTCGGTTGTAAGCCAAGTTGTTCCTCTGCAACTTTAACGACTTCCGGATCAGGTTCACAAGGTGTTTTACCGAAGTAACCAAGAACCATTTTACCATAGCCTTCTGCAATTTTCTTCCAAGAACCAAACATAACATTATTGAATGCTTGCTGGAAGTAGAATTGAGAAACCGGAGTAACAGAAGTTCCAAAACCGCCTTTTTCAACAACTTCTTTCATAGCGGCAACAACTTCAGGGAATTTATCCATAACGCCGTTATCTCTCATCATTTGAGTATTAGCTGTTAAAGCCCCGCCCGGAAGAGGTGAAGAAATAATCATAGGATTTACAGCCAAAGCTTCCGGTGGTAAGAAGTAATCTTTCATACACTCTTTAAAGATTTCTTCTGTTTCAAGAATCTTATTGATATCAATACCTAAATCATACTCAGATCCTTTAAGAGCGTGCCACATAGAAACGATATCAGGTTGAGCAGTACCGCCAGAAACCGGTTTCATAGCCAAATCAATACCGTCAGCACCGCCATCAAGAGCTGCAAGATACGCTGCAAGACCTGTACCGGCAGTCTCATGAGAGTGGAATCTAATGTGTGCATCTGCGCCTAAAATTTCTCTGGTTCGCTTAATTGTTTCATAAACTTTTCTAGGGGCTGATGTACCTGAAGCATCTTTAAATGCAAGGCTGTCAAACGGAATACCTGCATCAAGGATTGAACGCAATACTCTTTCGTAGAAAGCTACATCATGAGCACCTGTACATCCAATAGGTAACTCCATCATTGTAATTGTAACTTCATGTTTTAAACCATTATCTTTAATACATTGCCCTGAATAAATAAGGTTATTTACATCATTTAATGCGTCAAAGTTTCTGATAGTAGTTACACCGTGTTTCTTAAACATTTTAGCATGAAGATTAATCATATCTCTAGGTTGTGAATCCAGTCCTACAACGTTAACCCCTCTTGCTAAAGATTGAAGATTTACATCAGGCCCTACAGTTGCTCTGATTTTATCCATTGTTTCAAACGCATTTTCATTACAATAGAAAATAGGAGATTGAAAACGAGCACCGCCGGCAACCTCAAAGTGTTTAATACCGGCATCTACTGCGGATTTTAATGCAGGAAGAAAGTCATCAACGAAAACTCTCGCCCCGTAAACTGATTGGAAACCGTCTCTGAAAGAGGTATCCATTACTTTAATAAGTTTTTTTGTCATTTTCTTACCTCACTTTTATCGACAAATTATAAATATATAAGTTATTTACTTTTTAGCATAGCAACAATACCTGCTATTATACCTTTATCATCACCAGAATTTTCATTTGCGACAGCCGGAAAAATCTGATTCAATTTTTTAACAACTTTTGACATAACAAAAATTGAAAGAACAAGAATTGATAAAAAAACAAGAACCGAAGCAATCCCAGTCAACATCAATACAAATCCGTCTAGTGTAGCTCCGTTCATAAAATATCTCCTATCAATAATACATGTTCTTTATTGTTTTCAATCAACCTCAGGGCTCCTTTATCAGTAATTCCTGCCGCTATACCCTTTAGCTCTTTGTCAAAAACTCTGACAGTAACTATCTTATTGAGGAATCCGGCTCTTCTTATGTAATTATCTTTAATTAACAAAAATCCTTCCTCTATAAATTTATCATACATCAAACAAAACTTATCGGTAAGTTTTGTTAAAAATTTTTCACAATCAATCGGCATGCCAATTTCAAGGTTTAAAGAAGTGGCAGGCTGGTTTATTTCTTCAAGAATCTCTTTTGTTGCATTTAAATTTACACCAACACCCAAAACAATTCCTTCCAGCTTATTTTGTTCAACAACCCCTTCTGCTAAAATTCCCGAAATTTTTTTATTATCTATAAGAATATCATTGGGCCATTTAATTTTTGGTTCAACCCCGTATTCTTCAAAGACCTGAGACAAAACCACACACAAGTATTGCGTTAAGTTCGAGTAAGTTTCCATCATTATTTTCCCAGGCTTCAAAACGAAACTCATATAAAGATTTCCCTGCCCGAGATAGTTCCATTTCCTTTGAAGCCGACCTCTGCCCGCTGTTTGCTTGAATGTATATATAACAGTCTTATCTTCAATTAATTTCAGATTTTCTCTTGCATATTTGTTTGTAGAATCAATCTCTTCTAAATATTGAAATTTCATAAGTAAATTTTAAAACAAACATAGAGTCAAAAAAAGAAACTGCCTCCAAAGAGACAGTTTTTATATGTACACATTAGGTTTGCTTATATAATTAAGATTTTACGTTTTCTGCTACGCTCTTTTTGGTAGACTTGCCATTTATCCAACGACCGATAGCATTAGCAACCGGAGTTATTGCGACCGGAGCTACAAAACGATAAATAAATGTAAATGTTCCTATTGCAATAAGAGTTCTGAAGCCTTTTAATTGTTTGCCAAGATTTTCTTCAGCCAGTTTCTTAGCTGCTTTATCAGCGATAGAGGTTATTTTTTCTTCTTGTACAGCAGAGTATCTGTACTCAAGCTGTTTATTTATTTTTCTAATTACAAGGTCAACCGTATATGCAGCCGCCGTAGGAAGAAGGAAGTTTAAACCTTGGTTTACTGCCAGAGTTCTGGCATTATCTTTATCCATCTCCTTATTCTTTAATGTAGAATGCATATAGGCAGAACTCGTAATTAAAGATCCAAATGTTTGGAAATGTCGTGTGACATCACCTTCTTTATCCAATTTTAAAAGTTTTTCTGAAAAGCTTCTAACTTTATCTGAATCTGCAATATACTTACCATAATATTTCGCGAAAAACTCGGTGATTTTCCCCGGATTTTTACCTTCGAATGACGGCTGAGAATTATTTGCATTAAATTTACTTAAATTGGTTTTATTATTATAATTACTAGTTTTATAATTATTTGTTGAAGCTACAGGTCTAATATTCATTATGACACCACCTTTCCTTCAACAGTCTTTGGTTCCGGTTTCTTAGATTTCTCAATACCAAAGATTTCTTTTAGAACAAACGGAATAATTGCTATTGTGGCAGTTGCTCTCGGATAAGATACTACTAAGTCAGGGAGCCATCCGCCAAGTTTATCAGCAACCGTATTAATATCTGCAGAAAACACCATTTCCGGAGTAATTTCTGTGCCAGGAGTAAACTGCGCTTCGTCTGAATTATTCTTCTGGTAGCAAATATCTTTTATTTTGCCTGTTGAATCTTTATATGTTTTACCTGTTATAAAAGGAATTCCAATTCTGGATTCTGACCATTCTGATAAGAAAATATTATTCATATCAAATTCAAACGGTTTTCCGTCTTTCTTAAGCCAATCTTTGAAATGAAGACGTTCACCGTTAGCAGCTTTTGTCGATGCAATGTCTAAATCAGGATAAACTTCTTTTAAGACATCTTCTGTCACGTATTTTAACGGATAATATTTAAT
Source organism: Candidatus Gastranaerophilales bacterium (assembly GCA_944326125.1). Taxonomy (GTDB): domain Bacteria; phylum Cyanobacteriota; class Vampirovibrionia; order Gastranaerophilales; family Gastranaerophilaceae; genus CAG-196. Next base: position 9,937 of record CALVCR010000107.1, read on the forward strand.
ATCATTTTTTTCCGTATCTTTTACTGCAATAAATACCTTTTGTAAATCTATAGAAGCTTTTTCCCCATTTGTTTTTACCCATTGATTTGGGGATACATTTTTGTTTTTTGCGACATCCAGTTCCGGGAAAAATTTCTTCAATGTGGCATCCGATACTTCTGATATATGTTTAGGTTTAGCAACCTTCTTTACATCTTTAATATCACGTATAAAATCATTACCCATATAATCTTTCCACTCGCTCATAGGCTTCCTTGTCCCATCAGCATTTTTTATTGATTCCAGATTAACATGCGGCCATCTCTTTTTAATGGTAGATTCTCTTAAATATTTTCCGGCTTCATCAATAACATGGTTATAACCTTTTGCCAGAGGTCTGATAAAAATAAGCGGAACTATAAATCCCCAGACACCTGATGAAACTGAGTGTGCTGAGGCATATGCACAGTCTTTTTTATTTCTGTCTCCAGGAAGAGCCATAATTGCAGCCGGTCTCAGCAATGTACAAATAACTAATGCCGTAGCTGAATTAATCAAAACTTCTTGTTTATTAGTTATCTCTAATAGCTTAGAAAAAGAGCCGCTTTTGAAAACTTTATCCCAAATTTTCCAATCAGCGACTCTTTCTGGTAATTTCTTTTTACCGGCTTCAACAGCCTTATTCATAATCTCTCTTTTACCCTTAAAGGACACACTATCCTTTAATATATCCGGTTCGGAAGACGACATGCCATCCGAATATTTTGTATATCTAATTTCACGCGGCAATGAAATGTTGGTTGGTCGGGATACCGCCGGTGAACTTAGATTTTGCGTTGTATGAATCTTCATCATAGTTTCCAATCTAACTAACTGTCTACACATTTATCATAAAACAAAACAAAATATTTTTTGCTAGTTGTTAACAATTTTGTTACAATTTGGTAAAATATTGTAAGAGAGCTTGTTACAGTATGAAAATTAATGTAAAAAGAACACTTATTTTATTAATATTGAGCATGACCATGCCTAATTTCGGGCATGCTTTGGATCTCGATGCAACAGTTGATGATGAGATAAGGAAGAATTACAATCCTAATCAGCTTATAGAAGATGTTGGAATCAAGGAAAGTGCCCTTGAAAAGAATCTCAAATCAACAGAACCTGATGAGAATTTACCGGCTCTTCCCAATATTACAAATTCAACAAAGACATCTGACGTAAAAAGCGGAGGAACAATATCTATACCAACACCCCCTCCGATTTCAACAAAGCGCGGAAATATAAAGGTCAGCAAATGGACCTCCTTTGATGTAGTTAGCACTACCGCAATTTCAGACTGGCAAAAAAAGGGAACAAAAGTCAGATTTAAAACAAAACAAAACAAGTATGGAAAAACATATGTAATACCTGGCTCAACCGTCTTTTTAGGAGAAATTGTAGAATCCCATCAACCTCAGATCACCTGTAACGGGGGACTGGTTGCAATAGAAATCTACGGCATGATCTATAAAGGACAAACAATTCCTATAAAAGGATACATAACAAGAGCTGATGATAAAAAAATCTTTTTAAATAATATAAAAGGTGACAGAACCTACCTGAAAACAACCTGGAAGAAAGGGAATTGGGGACGAACTCTCTTTGGGAAAATGTTTAACCTGACAGTAAATCTGGGCGGAGACGGTTCGACGTTTATACTTTCACCATTCCCGCTTGCTTACGGAACAATTTGCGTCGGGGCAAACACTTTAATTTCCCCTATTTGCGCATTCTTCTCAAAGGGCGGTCACGTTTCAATTCCTGCAAATAGTAATTTTCGAATCAAATTAACTGAAGATGCCTATATTGATTAGAACAAATTAACAACATTTTGTTCTTCAAATCTTGGACACGTATTCCAAACAAGAGTCGGAATAATATCTCCCGGAGTTCTACCCTGAAATTGGCAGTTACAGCACCCTTTAATCATATTAGTTGAGCCATCTACAACGGGTTGAAAATATTTACAGCACTGACAAATTTTAAGAGTTAAGCCATAATCAGAGAGTTTAGTTGTTAATTCTTTTAAGGCATCTACCATTCGCAAGTGGTTATTCTTTGTTGTATATGTTTTCCCTTTATTAATAAATCTTACCCTTGCCAAACCATCATCAGATATTAGTTCCAATTGGCATGCATAATCTCGAACGCCGTCAGTGACTATGACATTTGTCACCATTTTTTCTATATTATGTTTTCTTGTAGTGGCTTTAATAATATTTCTAATTCCTCTTACAGGAGGGAAGTTGTGAGACATCTTTGCTATTGAAAGCAACGGATAAACAAACAAATACAAATATTCCTTGGAATATAGTTTTGCATTAAGAAGACTAACACAAAAAGCTATAGTCAAAACTATAAAAGTTATAAGGATTGTAGAATACCCTACCCAGAAAGGGAATACATAGGCATGTCTTAAAATTAAAAGATAAACCAGAACACAGGTAAGCCAGTTGGGAGCTGCTAGAGAGAACACAAACTCTTGTGTTGTAAAATTAGGTGTTTGGGTAAGATTTGCCCAGAAAATATTCATTCTCTTTGATAAAGACGGGATCCTGTAATCAAAATTTTCAATACTTGTATAAACTTTTAAATCATCAACAAATGCAACGGAAATTCGTTCTTTGGCAAGTTTAAGTGTATATTGAACTTCAGATATTAAATCCTGGAATTCAAAAGAACCTATTCTATTTAATAGAGTTTTCTTAATTACAAAAGAGTTTGTATTAATAATATTAGTTAACCCCAAACGTGTTCTTGTCGAATAAATAAACTTTGAACAATAACGAGAATAGGCTGATTTAACATTTTCCCAGAAAGTTAATTTTTCATTTTGCGGGAAATAATTTACCATAGGGTTAAAAACATCGTACTTAGTCAAATAAAAGTTCGCATTTGCAAGGAAATCTGAATCCACATAATTATTGGAATCTAAAAAGACATAAGCATCTAAATCTTTAATATCATGGAGCTTTTCGGCAATAATAGAATATGCCTGACTTTTACCAACAGGTTCCATGTTATTGATATTAATAACATTAACATTTAGATCACTTTGAAGAGTTACTTCTGAAATATTTTCACACTTATCCAGAATTGTATAAATAGTATAATTCTGTTTTGGATAAGTCTGATTTTTAAGCTGTTTAATCAAATTTTCCAGGGTATCAGTTTTTCCAGTTGCATATATTACGACACAAAGATTTGCATCCTTAGGCGTATATTTATCACGGATTTTACGGGCAGATTTCATTGATGCAGCTGCAAGAATTATAAAATAAATTGTAAAAACAGTAATATAAATATATAAAAATATCATTGTAATAGTCTCCGAAAAAAAGTGTACTCTAAATATAATTAAAAATCCAGAGGGGAAGGATAGGAGTAAGGGGAAATAAATGGATAAATGGGAAAATCTGTGGGGTTATTTATAACTAACATTTGGATAAAAGAAAAAAAAGACTTGATAAAAAAAAATGTCCATGATAAATTAGGACTTGCCGAACAAATTTTATAAAGTGAAGCTTATGCGCGAGGGCTGCTAGCTCAGGTGGTTAGAGCGCACCCCTGATAAGGGTGAGGTCGGTGGTTCGAGTCCACTGCGGCCCAGATAAAAAGGATGATAACAAAAGTTATCATCCTTTTTATTTTTTATAAACACTTAATTCTACAAATGTTTCTCTATATTTGTAATAATAGAAGACTTAGGCATAAGTCCGACCATCCTCTCAACAGACTCGCCATTTTTAAATACCATAAGCGTAGGCAGTCCGCTAACCTGATATTTTTTTGCTGAATCAAGATTTTCGTCCGTATTAATTTTTACAAACTTAACCTTGGAAGAGAGTTCCGATTCAATTTCTTCCAAAATAGGACCTAATTTTCTGCAAGGACCGCACCAGTTTGCAAAAAAATCTACAACCGTTACACCAGAACTATTAATTACTTCATTATCAAATGTTTCTGTAGTAATTTCCTGAACCATATTAAACTCCTTATTTATATACCTTACAAACCAATATTACCATACAAATTATATTTATGCTATTATACAAGGGAGGGGGGGTAAATATTAAAGGGAAGATTTTATTTACCGTCTTGCAGCAAAGAAAAGGGATAGTTTATGCCAAGGAAAAAAGAAATCGAAATCGTTCTGGATACAGAAACAACAGGACTTGATTATACAAGAGAAAGAATTATTGAATTTGCCGGAGTAAGATTAGAAAACGGAAAAATTA
>CALVCR010000108.1 GCA_944326125.1 Candidatus Gastranaerophilales bacterium
TAAAAGCGGGCTTTTCTCAGAAAAAAACAGTTGCAATACTTACTTCGGTCGCAATAGCAGGAGGTGCTGCAGCTACTTATTTTGCAGGAACTTTAAAACACTATTTTATCTATATTGCGGTTTTAATACTGATTATGATTGTATTAAGTATTATAAGCGTATTAACAAAAAAAGAGGGCTAAGCCCTCTTTTTTTATATCTTCTTTTCACCTTTTTCCGATTGAATTTGAGAAATCCATCTCACCTTTATTCAGACCTTATTTCCCCCCCCTAGCCTTCATCTTCATCAAGGTATTTATAATCCAACATACTTCCTTCATAGTCAGCTCCTACATCGTAGAACATTGACATATTATTAACTATACGGTTCTTGTCCTCTATTTTTTGCTGCTCAAGACTTGAATTAATGCCATAGGACTGAATTTCCTGATTTGTAACCTTACCGTCATTATTTGTATCAATATCATCAAAATGAGACAATACAGTTTCCTGTAAAGAACCGCTTAGGCCGGATGCGCCTCCTAAAGATAAAATTTGTTCTCTAGTAAGCCCCTGAGTAGCCATCTGCCCCATAAGATTTTGGATTTCGTCAGCAGAAATTGTTCCGTCAGCATTTTTATCTACAGTTCCGAAATTATTCATCAAATATGATGAAAAAGTTGTACCGTATGCACTGTTAATAAAATTTGTATTAGTACCGGCATTGGCAAGGTTTTCTAAAGTAACACCGTCTTCATACATACCGTTCAAAAGAGTGAACGAGTTCATTAACCCTGAATTGATTCCGGTAAACAGGGATGTTCCGTCTAATCGTTTGCTCATAATATATCTCCTTGTGTTTAGTTACATTATTGCATGATTAGTTTAACGATATTTTTTCAAAAATCAAACCTTTATATGGAGGATTTAACTAAAGTCGCCAATCCCCCTACTAAACCTATAAAAAATATGATATAATTAAAAAGAAAGAAGGATCCCTGCATGATGTTTAAGCGTATATGTAAAATAACTTTTATTACCCACGGTGCAACAGTACATTCCCTTGAAGGAATTATCTGTGATACATTAAAATACCCGAAACTTAATGAATTTGGGGAAGAAGAGATGGAAAAAGTTTGCGAATACCTTGAAACGAGAGGGGTTGCATACGATAGAATATATTCAAGCCCTGCTGCCTGCTGTACGCAGTCTGCTCAGATTATAGCAAAAATGTTTAAAAGAAAAGTTGATATAATAGATTTTCCTAACAGAAATCATGGCGAGTGGAACGGGCTATCTTATTCAGATTTATTTGATGAAAACGGACCTTCTATTATTACGCAAAAGCCGAATAACGGAGAATCTTTTGAAGACTTTAACAAACGCGTATCTGATAATATTGATAAACTTGTAAATGCCAACAAGGGAAATCGTATAATTCTGGTAACTTCACCTGAAGTAGTACAATCCGCTATAGCAAAAACATTAGAACTTTCGCCAAAAAGCCAGTTCAGAACCCTCATTAAAACAGGCTCTTTAACACAAATAAGTTATTTTGAAGGCTGGTCAAGTATTATCTACTCAGATTATGTTCCGCTATAGAGCCATACTATTGATTTCTGTATAGGCAGAAAGTATCCTGTTTCTGATCTGTATTGCCATTTGCAAACTCAGGTCAGCTTTCTCAGCAGCTATCATTGCCTCGTGAATACTGGTTGAACCGCCTGCCGCTAAATCCTCCTGCAGTCTATCTGCCTCTAATTTGGCTTTATTAACAGCATTAAGGCTTCCGCCCAAGCTTGATTCCATCTGACTCATAAAATTTCCCATTCCGTAAGGATCATTCTTATCATTCAGCGGAACCGATTTTGTAGCAGTATCAAGAGCTTTCTGAAACTCGGTTGTATCCGTTTCAAATTCAAAAGAGGCTTGTCCCTGAAGATAACGGTTATAGTCTTTAACCGCATTCAAATTAAATTCTGTATTAAACCCTTCTATATTTGTTGAGAAATCCATTTTTTATCCCTTCAAAATTTATTATATATTCATAGCAGTCTGCATCATTGTCCGAACGTTCTGTGCAACCGTTGCGTTAGCTTCATAAGCACGTGAAGCAGAAATCATACCCACCATTTCTTCCACTATATTAATATTAGGCATATCGACATAACCGTCCTCGTCTGCATCCGGATGTGACGGATCATATACAGTTTTTATGGCATCTTCTGCTTCATAAATCTCATCTACTTCAACCCCGCCGGTTATCATACCGTTGTTCAGCGCGATATTAGCATTTATAAGCATATTGCCTGTTTTCGGATCAAACTGGGCATCAGGAGCATTGCTTGAAAAATTTGAATAACCTTTGTTTATATTATCTTCATAAATTGTCCTAAAAGATACATCTTTTTTAATGTAAGCACCTTTTGCACCGTTAGGTTGTCTTGTAGTATTAACGTTTGCTATATTACTCGCTATCGTATCGAGCTTAACTCTCTGTGCGGTCATACCTGAACCGGCTATATCAAATATATTAAAACTCATAGTTTATACCTCCTATTGACCGGAAATAACTCGGGACACACTATCAAACGCTCTTTGTTCCAGATTTGAAAGCACAAGATACCTCATACCTGTTTTAGATAAATCCATCATTTCACGCTCCAGCTCTACATTGTTTCCGGTAGCATCCCCTCCGCTGTAAATATCGGTGACATATTGCGGTTTAAAATCTTCATATGTATTGCTCTTCAAATAAGCTTTCTCCTGAAGTGTCGGAGTTCTGTACGTATGCACTTCACCTGTAAAGACATCTACCATTGGCGGTTTATATTCAATACTGTTCTGGGATTTGATATAATCTTTCAAATCCTCTTTTTCCATTATTTCTGAAAGCTGACTTTCAAAAGCAACTTCTTTTCTCTGGTACCCCGGTGTCATAACGTTTGCAATATTGGAGGAGATTGCCTGCTGTCTGTCAAGAAGCCCGTCAAGTCCGAGTTTTGTTATTTCCATTGTTCTTGATGTAATCAGATCCATAGTTTAATCCTCCCTGGATACCACGCCTAAACGGATTGTAAACTCCGTATAATCTTCACTGTGGCGGGAAAGTTCAAGCTCACCTAATTGTTCTTCAATAGATTTTTTGCAAATCCAAAGCCCTAAACCGCTTCCTGTTGATTTTGTAGTGAAACCTTCTTTAAATATGTCATCAGGATCTTTAATTCCCGGTGCATTGTTTGAGATTCGTATCATTGCAAAATCATCTTCTTTTTCAGTCATAATTTTAATATACTTATCATTTTGGACGTTTTCGGCAATTTCGTCAATTTCAAATGCTTCTGCAGCATTTTTAACAAGATTAATTATTACTGCAGCAAGTTTTTCTTCGTCGGAGAGAACGAAAATATCAGGAGTATTTTCAACCTCTATATTGATATTCTTTCCTTCCGCATAAACTTTTGAAAGCTCTACTGCATTTTCTACAATTTCAGCTAAATTATTTTTCTTAAGTTCAGGCGCTTCAGAAGATTTCAAAGCAATTAAAGAATTTCCCGCCATCTTTAATGCTTTTGTTATAGCATTTGCGGCATGTTTAATTCCCTCACGGTCAATTTCTTCTTTATCGGCATATTTTCTGATAATTTCAGAATACAAATCACATATTGAAAGCTGATTTTTTATTTCGTGAGCTGTAATTCTGGTCTTTTTAATATTATAATCAACCGGCTGAATTGCAGCTGCACTTTTTTCAGCATAACCCAAAACCGCATCACTTGACGCTTCATCCAGATTATCCAGCAGCCTGCGGATCGATGCATTCATTAGAAGATTGTCACGTCTGTCCGGATTATACTTTTCTATATACGGAGAGATATCAACCTTTGAATTTCTCTTTATAATATCGAGAGCCTCTCTTTGGAGTTTGGAATTATAAACAGAATAGTACCTGACCGTATTGTCATCTCCTGTATGTGAATCCCAGATAAGAATTGCCACATATCTGTGAGTCATAACGCAAATGAATTCAGTATTAGCCCAGACTTTTTCCACAAGGTTTTTGGAATTATCAGAATAGTCATATGATTCGACTTCAGAAAATTCCAATCTCTTCAACAAACCCTGCAGCCCGTCTTTGTTAATAATTCTGTATAATACGACTCCGCTTTCAGGAGAATCCAAAAGCGGTTCAAGAGCAGAACGAACAAGACACCTCAGTGCCTGTTTTGACAAGAACCTGTTTCCTTGCGAATCTATAAGTTCTCTTAAATAATTCTGCTGCCGTACTATCTTCTTCATATTTTAACTTTCAAGTTTAATTTTTCAAAAATTATGCAGTTAATTTGATTTTTTTAGATAAAAACCCGTTATTTATTGCATACAAAACTGCCTGAGTTCTGTCATTTACCTGTAATTTTTGGAAAATATTATTAACGTGAGTTTTAACAGTTGTTTCAGAAATAAATAACTTGTTAGCAACCCCTTTATAGGTAATACCCTGGGTCAAAAGTTCAAGCACTTCTTCTTCTCTTTGAGTAAGGTAAGAAAGAAGGTTTTCTTCTTCTGATTCCTGTTTTGCATTTTCTTCTCTGAAAGACTGTTGAAAGTATTCAAAGAATCTGGAAGAAAGTGCAAGCGGAAGATAAATTTTTCCGTTAAGAACTTCTTCTATTGCATAAATTAATTGAGCTGATGCCATAGTTTTTAATACATAGCCTTTAGCACCTATTTTCATAGCTCTAAAGATTAAATCTGCATCATCATAACCTGATAAAGCCAAAACCTTTGTATCCAAATCCAGTTTAGAGATTTCAATAATACCTTGTAAACCGTCTTTTTCCGGCATATTCATATCCAGCAAAACAATTTCCGGCTGATACTTTTTAATCAAATTCAAACCTACATTAATGTTAGTAGCAATACCTACAACATCAAAAGTACCTTCAAGGTTCAGTAACTCTCTGATACCTACCAAGTGTTCGTAATTGTCATCAATCAAAAGCACTTTGGACTTTTTCTTAAATTCGCGTCTCATACTCTCTTCTCTCCCCTAATTTATAAAATTTCGTAATTATATTCCATCTCTACACTATGTATATTACCTTCTTTTAGAGGATAGTTTCATCAATACAGGGATTGATTTTGGCGGAATTTTTCTAGATTAAAAGATATAGACCACATGGTCTAGAAAAGGTTTAAAAGCATGTAATAGCTTGAATTTTTACATGACAAATTTTATTTTCAAATCTACGGTAAAAAGTGTAGGCAGAAAATACGAGCATCATCCGATTAGTTTAGTATAAATGCATGGTTTTTTATTTGGTGAGCTCTGAGCCTATTGTCTCCAGTTCAGATAAAGTCTCAACTATATATTTTTTAGGAGTATACTTTGATGCACACTTATTAAAACTTTTAGAAAGAACCTCATTTGATTTTGCCGCAAGCCATAAATCATCCGTTACCAGATTCGGATTTGATTTTCTTTTAAAATATTCGTTTAAAATTTTATAACTGTATAACTGATAGTGTTCATAATTAAGAATATTTTTTATGTCATCATATTCACTTCCGGAATACACAATAAATGAATGATATTTATCCTTCATTGGTTTCTTGATATCAATCCCCGTATGCAAACTTAACCACTCTAAAGAATAATCTCCGAATTGTTTAAGTTTATCCCGCAAAAAAGCATACCCCGGTTGTTCAAGGAAAAAGTCAAAAGTTCGTTTTGGTTTAATTTTGAATGGCCAAATTTCAAATCTTTTTTTAACCGGCGAAAGATTTTTTTCAAGGATTTGTCCGAAAATCCTTGCTGATTCTAAATAATTTTCAGGATTGTGAAAAGCTTTTTTAGAGACCTGAACAAGACTATATTGTTTAAAAGTAGGCTGATTATTATTAACTAATGATAACATAGTATCTTTTCTAAACCACTGAAAAATTTTTTTTTGCTATCTATATTCCTGTAAGCCCGTCTTTAGATTCAGATGCATAATTTTTCAAGGTTTCTTCCCGTTGACGGATCTTAAATAATGTATCCATATTCATCTGGTTAACTTTTCTTTCATATTCTAGCCGTTTAATCTCTTTTAATTGTTTTTCAGCCTCTTTTGCATCTTTTTGAATTTTATCCTCTTTTTCCTTAGCACGTTTGGCTTCAAACTCAACTTCTGATGAATCCATTACAGAGTCCTCTGCAAGTCTGTAACCCACAGTAGCAACCGGAACAAAATTACCGTCCAAGTCTTCCAGTTTTGAGCTTTCACCTTCCACATCAATACTCCAGGTCCCCAAAAACTTAGGAAGATTTCCGGTATAAGCATATGCACAGACTATTATTCTGTCATCATTATTATAATCAAATCCCATAGGATAAATATCCCATCTGGTCTCCGTGAGTTCAAAACCACCCAAATACTTCCAGTACTCTTCAATAGCCTCTCTTATCTGCGGAAGTTTTTTTGCTTCCCTTTTTTCAAAGTCGTAGACCCACAAATCCGTTTTCCAGATACCGTCATGGCGGTGACCGACTTTTTCTTTTATGGCAAGTTTTTTATTATCGACTGAAAAATCAATCGGTGTAAGTGTCCTAAAAATATATTTTTCATCAAGAGACTTTTCAGTTGAAAGCAGCGGAGTTTCTTCTTTCTGAATAATATTTGCCCGTTTTACTTTTTCAACGTCATTCAGGGACGGATCCAACTTAATCAAAAATAAATCACAGGCTGTGCAATCAGTCTGAGCATAATAATAAACCGCAGGATAAACCAGCATTGTTTTATCACCTGATACAATTCCCTGTGCATTAATCTGCCTGTCAAAATTCAAACGTCTCGGAAGATTTAATTCAGGACTGCCGACCGGATCATTATATTTAACAAGTTTAAATGTTTTTTGAGGAACATAGACCATATGGGAATCCTTAGGAATATCAGCCTCTTTAACATCTATTTCTTTTTTAGATTTACCCCTTGATAAAGCCTCGTATTCTTCTACTGTCATATAACCGGATTCAGGCATCTTGCTCTTTTCATATTTTTCTTTTTCTTCGGCTTTTTTGACCTTATTTTCATAAATGTATTCATTAACAACCTTATCCTCTTTTTTAAAAGGATTAATCTGGCTGAGATGAATTTTCATTGCCATATACATGCCGGCAAGAGCGTCAAACATTAAACCAAACCTTCTTTCATAGCAGTAACAGTAGCCTGAGTACGTGTTGCAGCGCACAATTTTTGTAAAATACTATGGACATGAGCCTTAGCCGTGGCTCTTGTTATAACAAGTCTGTCTGCGATCTGCGGATTTGAAAGCCCTTCCACCATAAGCGCCAAAACATCAAGCTCTCTTTCCGTAAGTCCGTATGAATTTTTATCACGTCTTTGAACAGTTGCATTTACCCCGTTTTCCATATTTACCCCTTGGACAGGTTTCTGTAAATTCGAAAAAACAATTTTTGCTATAGCGGGATCAATCCAGCCCACCCCTTCGTACACGGCTTTTATAGCGGAAATCGTCTGCTCCGGAGTAGCTCCCTTCATAATATAACCGTCAGCACCGGCTTTAAAGGATTCAAAAATATCCTGCTCGCTGTTTCTGGAAGTAAAAATCAAAACTTTCACATCCGGTAAAAACTCTTTAATTCTGGAAGTCGCTTCAATACCATCAATATTAGGAAGCCCAATGTCCATTAAAATAACATCAGGAGAGGTTTCTCTGGCTTTTTTAATACCTTCCGCCCCGTCTGCAGCTTCCGCAATAAGATTTATCCCCTCCGCTTTTTCAAGGAGCATTGATAAACCCATTCTATATAATTGATGATCTTCTACAAGCAATACATTAATCATAACTACACACCCGCCGGAATATTTACTACCGTATCTGTTAATATAAATGAGAACTCGCTGCCTTTATTTAAAACACTTTCCAGCCATATTTTACCGCCATGGGACTCAATAATCTGTCTTGAAAGATAGAGCCCGAGCCCGGTTCCTGCCGAACGTTTTTTACTCGTACCCTGAGAGAATCTCTGGAACATATTCGGGATATCTTCCTGCGGTATACCGCAGCCGTTATCAGACACTGAGAAAATAAGGTCTTTATCCTCATTTTTAACAGTAATAATAACTTTCCCGCCTTCTTGCGTATAGCTTATTGCGTTTCCGCAAAGATTGCAGATTACTCTTCTAATCTCGCTTCTGTCAGCAATAATATGCAAATCTTTATTAGCACAATCTATAGTAAAATCAATATTTTTAGAATCCGCAAGAGGTTTGAGTTCATCATAAGTTTGTTTTGTAAGTTCATAAATATTAAACTCGGTTTTATTTAAAACAAGCTTCTCCGCATCGTATTTATAAACTTCCAGTAAAGCATTCACTAAACCCAGTAAATCTTCATTACTTTTTTGCATTGTAGAAAGAAGGAGTTTTTGTTTTTCATCCAACTCGCCCAATGCTCCGTCAAGGAAGAATTTCAAGGTCTGAATAGCCGCAAGAAGAGGAGTTCTAAGATCATGTGTCAGAGTTGCAATAAAGTCATCTCTAAGTTTATCTGCCTTTTTCTGCTCGGTCACATCTCTTATTACGCCCACAAAACGTTTAAAATCGTCATCCGGATTAATCCTTGCAAAACTTATATCAACAGGAACAATACTGCTGCTTAAAGGATTTTTAATATGAAAATCTCTTAAAAACAGTTCGTTGCCTTCCGCTTTATGAAGCTCTTTTGAGATAAAAGTCTTTTCACTGAATAAAAAGTCGTCAATTGATGAATTAATAATCTTGCTGCTGACAAGCCCGATAAGACTTTCACAAGCCGGATTAACCTGTTCTATTATTCCGTCTTCGTTAAGAATTACAATACCGTCGGCACAATAATTAACGATCCCCTCAAGTTTTGCATTAGATTGTTTTAAATCCGCCGTTCTTTCTTCAACAAGCTGTTCCAAATTTTGAGAATACTTTTCAAGTTCTTTTTTAGCCGCTTCAAGTTCGTAAATCTTTTGTCTGAGCTGAGAAAGAAGATAGCTTCTTTCAATTCCGTTTTTAATATTTATTATTAAATCATCGTTGCTCCAAGGTTTTTCAATATACCTGTAAAGTCCTATTTCATTAATCGCACGAATTGCATTCTCTTTATCAGCATACCCTGTAAGAAGAATTTTGCTGACTTCGGGATAAAGCTTATTAACTTCGGTCAGAAACTCCAGCCCGTTCATTCCTGGCATTAAAAAGTCTGAAATTACCAAATCGGGAGTATTGTCTTTTAAAAACTCCAAAGCTTCTTTAGGACTGTTAAAAAAGTGCGCATCAGAAAAACCTTCCACCTTTAACAAAGTTGAAAAGGCAGATGTAACTATTTTTTCATCGTCAACAACAACAATCTTCCCCGTTTCCATAATTTTATCTTAACCCAAATAAATACAATAGACAAATTATTAACAATTATGAATAATATGATATAATATGACTTAATAAATGCATCCGTTTAAAAATTCCAAAACAGAGATGAACATAACACAATAAGAAAAGGAGACGACAAAATGGCAGAAGCTAAAATATTAGCTACAATTCCCAGAACAGATACTGAACAACTACAAATTTCAATTTCCGAATACAGAGGAAAAAGTTATTTTAATTTAAGAATCTTCTATACTACTGATGACGGAGCAAGCTGGCTTCCGACTAAGAAAGGAGTAACTTTTGCACCCGATCAGCTGGATATATTATCCGAAGCTATTGAAGAAGCAAAAAAAGAATTTATGGAAGAGTAAGGAGTTTTTGTATGAAGCAAAAAATAGAAAATGGATTTACTTTATCTGAGTTGTTGGTTACGCTGGCAATTATCGGTGTAGTAGCCGCAATTACAATTCCGCAATTAATGACCGGACTTCAAAAGAAACAAGCCGGCCCTCAGTTAAGCAGAATAGTTAATCAGGTTGAAATCGGATGCCAAAATCTGATTCAATACGAAAACAGCAAAATTACAGACGGTTCATACATCAATAATCTTAGTGCCGTGCCGAATCTAAGCGTAAAAAAACTTGCGCCTTTTATTGGTGCTGCAGAAACAGATGAAACAGTTTCAACCGGAGATATTAGAAATTATTCAGCTTTAATTAATCCTGCTTTTATACCGGCAGCATATGCTGATGCCCCGAGCAGCGGTTTAGCTTCCGGTATAGACACCGAAGAAGGTAATGCTGTTGTCTTACGTATGCTCATTGACGTAAACGGTTCCGATAAAAAACCAAATGCATACGGTAAAGATATCTTTGAATTCGGATTGACAAATAGTTGTAAAATGGTTCCTTACGGACTTAAAACCTATAAAACCGCTTGCGTAAAAGGCAGCGTGACAGATGCAAGGGCCTGTGCAGCCAGAGTTGTTGCAGACGGCTGGAAAATAACTTATTAAGATAATAAAAGGAGAAAGGTTTTATGAGAAAAACATCAAAAATAATGATGATATTAACAGTATTAGGAGTTACGGCAGCAATCCCCGCTACATTTATAGACAGTAGTAATATATTTATACCTGCTGTTCAAGCAGCAAATGTATCTTTAGGCACTAATACTGACAGCGGGCAAACTAAACCTAAACCGCCTGAATATGAAGAAAGAAAAGATACTGCTTTAGATGATGGTCTAGGAAATAAATGGCATGGTCCTGTAGTTCCGGTACTTCCAGACAACACAAATAACGTTTTACAAAAACCGAATTTAGACAACAAATTGGATCAGGTCTTTGATCAGGTCTTTGACAAAAATAATACAAACGGAAGCAACAATACAACAGGAAGCAACGGATCTGCTGCAATCAATACCGGCGGGGCTAAAGAAAAACCTCTTTCTGAAACAATGGATCTTCCGGCACTTGACGGCAACTTAAAAAAACTAAAAATGAATAAAGGTTCCGGAGAAATACTGGTTCCGGAAGAATAATAGGAAAAACAATGACAAATACAATTCAAGATGAATTTGTAGCAACAGTATCACATGAGTTGAGAACCCCCCTTACAAGTATAAGGGGGTTTTCTCAAACTCTTCTTTCATCATGGGATAAATTAAAAGAAGAAGATAAGAAAAAATTTATCAAAATTATAGAAGAACAATCTAACAGGTTAATTAATCTTGTAGAAAATATTCTTGAAGTATCCAAAATGAATACTGATAAACCTGTTTACAGAAAAGTGGACATTAATTCCTCTATAGAAAAAGTTATTCAGCTGATTTCCCAAAAATATAAGGGACGGGAAATTATTACAACGCTCAAAGCCAATTTACCGCCGGCACTGCTTGATGAAGATAAGTTCCAGCAAATAATGACAAATCTTATTGACAATGCCTGCAAGTATTCCGAAGAAAATCAGCCGGTGGCGATCACCTCTTCTTACCTTGACTCAGACCATCTTCTTGTCGAAATTAAAGATGAAGGCGTCGGTATAAAAGAAGAGGATAAAACAAGAATTTTTGACAAGTTTATACGGTTAGAAAACCACCTGACAAGCAAAACTCAAGGCAACGGTTTGGGACTTTATATAACCAAGAAACTTGTAGAAGAAATGCGGGGAACAATAGATTTTGAAAGTGTACCAAATAAAGGAACAACTTTTAAGCTAAGTTTTCCTGTCTATAATCAGGAGGATGCTTTAATATGCTCTCAACAGTCCTAATTATAGACAAAAGAAAAGAACTGCCCGCAAAATATAAAAAATGTATTGACACTTCTCAAACAGAAGTAGTAATATCCGACACTTTAAAGGACGGAATAGAAAAAATCCAAAAACTCCAACCTGATATGATAATAGTTTCTGATTCTATAGGGGAAGACCTCGGGAACTTTTGCGAAAGAATAAGAGCTCTTACATATGATACCAGACCTATTATTGTTGCTCTTTCTAAATCTGCGGACGCTCGTGACAGAATTTGTGTACTTGAAAAAGGTGCAGACGATTTCTTGAGCGAGCCGGTTAATATCGATGAATTTAAAACAAGAATTAAAGCCCATTTGAGAAGAGAAATTGAATCAAATCTTGATAACAAAACACTTCTTCCAAACCAAAAACTTGTAAAAAAAGCTTTTAAAAGAGTTCTGGTATCTGAAACAGCAGCTGTTTTACTAATAAGCATAGAAAATTTAGACAGCTATAAATCTGTTTATACGGAAGTCGCAGCTGATAAACTTATCCAAACATTTGTAGCTATTTCTAAATCTACACTTGATGAAAATGATTTTATAGGACAGCTTAATGATAATACATTTGTAATAATAACAAACAGATACAGCGGTGAAAAACTTGCATCTTTCCTTGTTTTTGCATTTGATACAGTTGCTCCGAAATTTTATTCAAAAACAGATTCACAAAGGGGATATATGCTTCTTAAAGGAGAACGATATGCCGGTATGAGAGCAAATTTCGTTTCAATATCCATAGGCGGGCTAACCGAAGGATTTAATCTCATTCCTACTCCGGAAGCATTAATAGAAAAACTTATTTCGGTAAAAAATCTCGCTAAAATTCCAAGCGGTTCCAACTATGCAATTGAGCGCATAAAAATTTCAGGCAGCGGTTCCGTTGTTGATAATACTCCAAACCGAAATATTTATATCAAGGAAAAAGATGAGTCTCTCAACTATTTAATAAGAACTGCGCTTGAGCTGCAAGGCTATGACATTATACCGGAATTGGATGAAACATCGCACCCGTCAATCATTATTATGGACAGCGGAGATGATCTTTCTGAACTTGAATTTTTACGAAAAATAAAGACGATACAAAATTTCAATGACACCAAAATTATTGTAACTTCAACAGTTCATAACAAATCTGCAATTCTTGATTCAGGCGCGGATTTATATCTGCCAAAACCTTATGAAATCTCGGATTTAATAAGATGGGTTGAATATTTTATCCGAAAATGATAAAAAAGATATATGAAAGTATCGTCTATCAGCAACAGTCCCGGCTTTGGTGCGAAACCTATTTCCCAATGGCGCTGCTCGTCATACCTTGATAATAGTGCCAGAAGTATTTCCATAATAGAATTGGAAAAAAGGGATTATGATTTCGCTGACAAATTTGTAAAATCCCTCGATAGTTACACAGGAATGGACTCTATAAAAAAAGAAATTCTTGCAGATGCAGCAGGAACATTAAAAAAAGTTCTGGAATGCGGAAATGAATATCTGGAAAAAATTAAGCTGTTCCTTGCAACATATAATAATAACCCATGCGGACTTTTGATAGCAAACTTACCTAAAAATGATGAATACGGAAATGTGGTATATTCTTCAAGACATAATTGCGCAAAAAATGAAACCGAGCTGGATTGGCTTGCAACCTGGTCGCCAAGTCAAAATGATAAAATAAAAGGAATCGGAAAAGCAATTGTCGGAGAATATTTTAAAACTCTTAGAGGTGATAAATTTAGAGATGTCTATGTCCGTTCCGAACTTCCCGAAAACTCGTATGCTCAATACTTTTATGAATCAATGGGATTTGAAGTAATGGGCGAAAAACGGCTTCTTTGGGGTGCAAAAACGACCAACAAGTCACTGATTAAAGGTGCAGATCCGGTAGATGACAGAATAATCCCCATGATTGCCACCAGAAAAAAAACTAAAGATATTTACAATAACCTATCACACAAAATGTACCGGCAGGAGTTTGTAAAAAAATCTTCAGACATATCAGAACTTGTTAAAATTTAATCTCTTGCAAAAAAAGCTTTATGTGTTATCTTAGAAAAGTAAGCCCTGGTAGCTCAGCTGCCACGCGGCGAGCGGTAAGGCAAACCGAGGAATAAAATTCCGAGGTGGAGCCGAGGAAACGGAGTCGGCTTGCGAGAGCAAGACGAGCAGGTTTCCGAGCGGAGCTGTTACCGCAAGAGATACAATTTAATAATTAAGCCCTGGTAGCTCAGCTGGATAGAGCAACCGCCTTCTAAGCGGTAGGTCATGCGTTCGAATCGCATCCAGGGTATTTTTTATTGTAAAATCGCTGTAACTCAGCTGGATAAAGCATCCTCACATCTAAAGAAGGTTCGATATTTGAGTCACCACAGGTGTATTTTTTGTGTCTATTTTTGAAAATACTACAAATTTACTACAAATTGAAAAAAAGAGCTTTTTATTTTAGACAAAAAGACTCCTTTTTTATTTCCTGCCCCGCCCTATAGGGGGAAAGTTAGAATTTAACATGTTGTCGAGAGTTAGAGAAACTCCCAGCTGATTTTTGAAAATTGAAAGTCCGCTGTTAGTTAATATATAGACTATACATGCTTGTATCAATTAATTCTAAAAAGGTTATAATATTCTCGCCCATATCAAAAGACCATTCATGTAATTCAGCTTCATCACTACCTATGAAATTAGGAAACCAATCTTGCGGAGAACTACATAATTGATGATTACACATAGACATTCTTCCTTTTAATATGTTATTTGCCAATGAGCCAGAATAAGGATAGCTATTTTTTGCTATAAATAATCCCTTCCCATATTCCCTGAAAGCATTTGAATATTTTAAATTTATTATTTTCCCGGAACTTTTATTTATTTGCAAACATATACAAATAGAATCATTCATTAAAGACGCTGCTTTTAGCGATGATGCGATAAGCGAAGTATCATATTTTAATGATAAATTGTTTATAATATCTTTAAAAGTTTTACCAAATGAATATATATTAGTTATAGTAGATGAAGGTATTAATAGTTCTGAAGCAAATACATTGGCTTCATATTCTTTATGGAAACTGTACTTTTTCGCATGTGAATTTTTTTCGTTTAATAATGCACTTTGTAATTCAACATTACTATGTTCTGGAATTGTGCAGTGCCCTAATTCGTGAGCCAAAGTAAAGCGGCAATGGCGTCTTTTTGTATCATTTTGTATTACTTCTTCAAAAGAGTTGCCATAAAATTTTGCATTTAAGTAGATTATCTTATTATCTTCTGAACTTATATCAGAAAAGCCGTATTCATTGTCATCTTGGAAGTCTTCACTTGAAAAAATAACTTCGTAATCCATTTGTTCAGGAATTATAAATACATCAATAGGAATTGTATCAGTACCAACAGTATTCGCTAATAACTGATTTACTAAATTAGCAGGGTTTCTTTCTGGTAAAAAATAAGGATTACTAATCATTTTTAATTATCTGCCTATATGCTCTAATTACTTCGGAAGGTTTAGCTTCTTCTGCAATTTTTTTTATGTACTCATTTTTGACTTCTTCTGTCAAAATTTCATCTTCGGTTATCTCTAATGCTTCTATTATTTTTTGTAATGCTTTATCAGAAGGATATCTTTTGCCTGTTTCAATATGTGTGATTAATGCCTTTGATAAGCCAGCCTTTAGGGCTAATTGTTGTTGTGATATGCCTTTAATTTCTCGAATTTCTAATATCTTTTTGCCCAATATAGATTCACAATTCTTCATAAAAAACTTTCCTAAGACTTGACGGCTACAAAAAAGTAGTCTATACTAATCATGTGGTTACAAATTTGTATACATCGTATCACAAGATGTAATCAAATACAAGTAGACAGTAAAGGAGAATTTACAAAATGTCAAAAAACAATTTTAAACCAGGAGAAAAGGCTCCAATTTCAGGGCAGTATGAAATGCTGGGGCCAAGAGGTGGAAAAACAGGTATTGAACGTACAGTTGTAAAGAATGAACCACTTCCGCCAACATTACAGGCTGGTCAAAGTTATGTATTGGTAGATAAAACAAAAACGAGGTAGATTATGGGAAAGAAAAATTTTAATTCATTGCCTGAACACATTAAAGCTAAATTAGCAATTTACAAGGAAAATTTAATTGAAGCATGTTGCGTAGAAAAAATTAATGCTGATAACATTGCTAATTACTACAAACTAGGCATTACAATTAATAATGGCAGCCTGCTCTTTGAAAAGAATCCTATATTGCCAGCTGCAAGTAATGGTAGATTTTCGAAATATAATATTCAAGGTCGAGTAATTGTTCGTAAAGATTTACCCAAAATTACAAAATTTTTGGAGTATGAATTACAAGACTGGGGTGGTAATTGGCATTACGGCACATATCCTAAGCGGGTATATCAGCGTGAATACTGGGAACCTAAGTTTCTAAAACTAGAGTTTAAGTTGATACGCCAGGTTGGTAAAGACTATTTTGTAAAGATTTCAATAGGTGTTTTAGATAGAAATGAAGAAAACTTTGAGTTTGAGCTTTTATATAGGTGTAATATATTACAAGAATGTATCAATAACTGTGATATTTTTGAAGCGGAATGTACTCAAGAAGATTATATCAAAACCGCTTTTGTTGATTGGGAAATATTTCCACCAGGAGAGCTTTCAAATGAAAGAATTTATCAATCAATACCTGACAATATCAATAAACCTACTCAAGAAGAATTCAATGAAAGAATGGACGTAATTAAAAAAGCAAATCCTATTGAATTCATACAAGGTAAAGGACAATTCAAAAGTTATTTCGGAGCTAAATTTTCTAATGGAAAAGTCGCATTCGAAAATGTATACTGGGGCAATGCTTTATATGTAATCCATGAAAATTGGGAAGAGATAAGTAAGCAACCACGTTGCGAGCTAATGAAATTAGACCCAACTAAGCGCAAATTTACAAGAATTATACACAATAACAAGTGGAAAGATAACTTTTACAGGGCGATAAAATAAAAATCGCCCTTTTGTAACATTTTTATAATTGCTAGGATTAACTTTAATAAAATCATGTTATAATTAAGTTAAAGCAATTAAACTTAATTAAGGGTAACTTATAATGAAGGAATACAACGCAGGAACATATATTTTACACAAAGGCTACAAGCCATTTAATCCGTCATTTATCAATGATGATATAGATTGGAATCTTGATGAACTAGCTCCACTATTACAAGATGCAAGTCTTTGGCTTGGTAAGTTAAATTCTTATGCTGATTTGATTCCTAACATTGAATTCTTTATTAAAATGTATGCAACCAAAGAAGCAACAAACTCAAATAGGATTGAAGGCACAAGAACAACTTTCGAGGACGCAATCACGCCAGTTGAACAAATTAAGCCGGAATTACGTGATGATTGGCATGAAGTTCAAAACTATATTCAAGCTATAAACTATTCTATTGATAGATTAAATGACTTACCCCTTTCTATGAGATTAATTAAAGAAGCTCATAAAATCTTATTGCAAGGTGTTCGCGGTGAGCACAAAACTCCTGGTGAAATTCGTAAAACTCAAAACTGGATTGGCGGTTCATCACTTAAAGACGCTTTCTTTATTCCACCAGAACCTAATATGCTGCCGGATTTATTAAGTGATATTGAAAAGTTTTTGCATAATGAAAACCTACAAGTACCGGAAATAATCAAGGCAGGAATTGTTCACTATCAATTTGAAACAATTCACCCATTCTTAGATGGAAATGGAAGAACAGGACGCTTATTAATAATCCTATATTTAATTAGCACAGGATTGTTAAATAAACCCGTGCTTTATATTTCGGATTTCTTTGAGCGCAACAGAATGTCATATTATGATTCACTTTCAATGGTAAAACAAACTGATAATATGACTCAATGGCTTAAATTCTTCTTAAGTGGAATAATTGAAACTTCCAAAAACAGCATTAGAACTTTTGATGAAATTATTGAACTTAAAAAAGAAGCTGAAAATAAACTTGCTAAGATTGGCAAAAAAGCTATCAACGGACAAAGACTGTTGGAATTGTTATATTCTCAGCCTAAAGTTAATGCACAAATTATTTCGAAAGAGTTGAACTTATCTATTGTATCAGTTAATAGTTTAGTTAAAACATTCATAGAAATTGGCATTTTAGAAGAAAAAACTGGTATGAGCCGTAACCGTTATTATGTCTTTGAAGATTATATTAAAATATTTAGATAAAACCTAATGTTTTAATTTTCTACCATATATAAGCTTTTCAAGGTTTTCATGTGCTTGTTTCATTTCTGGCAAATATTGTTGTGAAGCGACTGTATTAAAATTTATAGCCCCCTTCAATAATACTTTCAAAAATAAAGTTGTTTTAATAAAAAAATGAAATATATATTCAGCTTCTCTTTGAGTGAATTTTGATTTGCGATTCCAATCTAAAAAACAACCGTGTGTAACTTGTGAACTGTCATTATAAAATCCATAGACAATATCTCTTAACGAATATTCAAAAATATCTTTGAGTTTAAAACCAACTTTATAAAGTTCTTTATACATTTTTTCATATTTCATAAATTCTGGTTTGAAATTTCTGAAATATTTATTAAATTTTTCATAATTATCTTCTGTTATTATAAAATCTTCAATTCCAATTCCTTTTAAAATTTTAGCTTTTGCAGATTCTTGCACTTCATCAAAACATCGTTTATTTTCTTTGGCCAACTCTTTTTTTGTACAAGTATTTCCCCAAATATCAACAGGTTCACCTTCTTTTGTTTCTTTATATGCAATAAAATTGCACTTTACTTTTAAAATTTGTGCCTCATCTAGATAATCGCTTATTTTTTCAGGGAAATGCGCTAAATATGTAATAAGTATTACAGTTTCTACTGCACTTCTTAAAAGAATTTTAGTTTCATTAATATAGTTCTCATAAATCAAGATATTCGCAGAAGTAGCATTAGAAATAATTTTTTTAATTAGAACATAGTAAACTAATAATTCTTTTGAATCATATTTAACAGTTTCAACTATTTGGTCAAAACTAAATATTAGTTTTCCCATTTCTTGATGAAAAAGTTCTGTATCAATGATTCTATTCTTATTAACCATAATTATAATAATTATACATAAAAAGAATTACTACTAATCGCAACAATCTTTAAACTTGCTACATGAATCTTGATTCTTTCTCGATAAAATTTGTTTAGAGCCCTTATTCACTTGAATATCGGCTAGTTAAGCATATTATTTTATAAGGAGGAAAGAATGGAAAATCAAGAAAACAAGATTGAACAAACCCAGAGTTTACTTTTTGAAGCAAGAGCATTGATAAAAACATGTGCCCTAGCCACCGATTCTTGTATTACCGATAAAGAATTACAACTTTGGCACCAAGAGGAAGTGTTTGTCCTCCTAAAAAAGGTAAACTCAATCCTGGCAAGTATAGAGACCTTATGGGA
>CALVCR010000109.1 GCA_944326125.1 Candidatus Gastranaerophilales bacterium
CCCAGATAAGCTTGTATAATTTATATTGATCCGAGGAAAGATACTGTTTAATACTTTCGGGAGTTCTTTCCGGATAAGAAGGTCTTATAGCTTCGTGGGCATCCTGAACGTTTTGTTTTCCTTTGGCGTAAATATTAGGGGTTGAAGGATAATATTTTTCGCCGTAATTATTCAGGATAAAATCTTTTGCCATTGTCTGGGCGTCATCAGAAACTCTAACGCTGTCGGTTCTCATATAGGTAATAAGCCCGATAGGGGTTCCATCTATATCGATACCTTCGTATAATTTTTGCGCAACCTGCATTGTTTTGGATACCCCGAATCCGAGTTTGGAACTCGCTGCCCTTTGAAGGGTTGAGGTTATAAACGGCGCAGTTGGTTTTCTTTTTGATTCTTTTTTAGTGACTTTTTCAACCTTGAATTCAGTCTCCGGAGAAAGAAGATATTCTTTTATTTTAAGAGCTTCTTCTTCGTTGTTAATATCAAATTTTTTACCTTTGTATTTATTAACTTCCGCTTCAAAGGTTTTCCCGTCTTTATCCATAATTGTATGAATAGACCAGTATTCTTTCGGTACGAAAGCTTCAATTTCTTCTTCTCTTTCGCAAATCATTCTGAGAGCGACTGATTGAACCCTTCCAGCAGACAGGTGGTAATTTCCGAGCTGTTTCCACAATACCGGAGATAACTTGTAACCTACGAGTTTATCAAGGATTTGTCTTGTCTGCTGGGCTTTAACTCTGTCCATATCAATTTGGCGGTAATGTTCAACCGCGTATTTAACCGCTTTTGGAGTAATTTCGTTAAACTCTATTCTGAATACTTTATTGTCATCCACATCCAAAAGCTCGCGGACATGCCATGCGATAGCTTCTCCTTCTCTATCAGGGTCGGATGCCAGATATATTTTATCGGAATGTTTTGCAAGCTCGTTTAACTTTGCTACAACTTTTTTCTTTTCCGGAATAACAACATAAGTCGGTTTAAAGTTATTATGCACGTCAAAACCCAGAACATTATCAGGCAGGTTTCTTACATGCCCGAAACTGGCTTCAATCTGATATCCGTCTCCGAGAATCTTTTTAATGGTTTTAGATTTTGCCGGAGACTCAACTATAACAAGAGCCCGCTCTTTTTTAGATTTAGGTTTCTTTTCCGCTGCTGCTGAAGTTGTCATACTTTTTTATATCTGTCTCCCGCTGTCTGTTCTATTAATCCTTTTAACTCCATACCTGTCAGGCAAATTAAAAGCTCATCAGCTGTCATACCGGACATAACAAGAAGTTCATCAAAACCTTTCGGCTCAACACTTATTATATCAAAAAGTCTTTTTTCGTTCATGTCTAATTCGGCAGATTTGTCAGAATCTGAACGGTTAACTATTTTTTTTACTTCCCAGCTTAAAACATTAAGTATATCATCACCGGAGGTTACCATAGAGGCGCCGTCTTTAAGAAGTTTGTAGACTCCTTCCATATTAGTGCTTGATATAGGGCCGGGAATACACATAAGTTCTCTTCCCTGTTCAAGTGTCAGGTTAGCTGTAATCAATGCTCCGCTTCTTATTGCGGCTTCTACAATAACGGTTCCGTAAGAAAGCCCTGAAACGATTCTGTTTCTTTGCGGGAATCTGAATTTCAGAGGTTCAAACGTAGGATAGTATTCGGTTATTACAGCGCCGCCACCTTCCTCTATTCTTTCGTATAAATGTTTATTGGCGGCCGGGTATGTAAAATTTAGTCCGCTTGCGATAACACCGATTGTTTTAAGGTTGTTGTCTAAAGCACTTTCGTGGGAGACAGAATCAATACCTGCTGCAAGTCCTGATACTATACAGATATCAGTGTTTGCAAAGTCTGAAATAATTTTTCTGACACTGTCTTTGCCTCCTAAACTTGCCCTTCTTGAGCCGACAAAAGCAACTGTTTTTTCAAGGTTACAGTCAAATAAATCTCCTTTATAATACAGGCAGGCAGGAGGATCCGAAATTTGTCTTAACATATACGGGTAGTTTTCATCGTCAAAAGTCAAAATTTTTATACCCTTATCAAGTACATAATCAAGAGTCCTGTCTAAATCAAGTGTTTTTCTCTTTTCAAAAAAAAGATCCGCTTTTCTGACATTCAAGCCTTCAATCTGCTTAAAGTCGCTCGGAGAAGCGTTATAAGCAGCCTCAATACTCCCGAAATAGTTATAAAGTCTCCGGATAAAATTTGAATCTAACTGTTCTATTGACGATAAAGCTGTCCAGTACTTTGTATTCATGGTTTTTATCATAGCATAAATAATTAAAATACTGTCAATTATTATAAAACTATATGGGAAATTTAGATTAATTTTACTAATTATGCAACATAATTACTATTGTGTTGCAGGGATGGGGTAAATGTATTAAAGTAGCACTTTCCAGCCTATAGCGAGGCGGAGGGTGTGTTTATACCGAAACGATAGCGGGAGGCGAAGCCGGGAGCGTGTTTGAGGGATAAATATACCCGAACAGCCGGATAAACTTTTTAAAACTGTACAAACCACTCTTTGTATGGTATTATGAACAAAAGACAACAAATAGTAATTGTGTTGCAAGATTTAGTAAATATAGGAGAAGTATATGAAAAAGAGAGGTTTTACTTTGACGGAGGTGCTTATTACGCTCGGTATTGTCGGGTTGGCAGCAGCTTTGTTGACACCTGTTATCGGGAATGCTATTCCGGATAAGAATAAAACTAAAATACTCAAAGTCTATAGCAGTATTGCAAGTGCTACAGAGGATATGTTAAGTAACAAAGCTCTGTATTATGGGGATCAAGCAAAATATGATGCAACAAAAGGTTCACTAGTAACAGCTTGTTCCGGATTTGCTTGCCAGCACCAGCCACTGCAAGAACCTTACAATAAATCAGAATATGCAGGTACAAAAAAATATGGCATGTTGTTAGCTAATAGTTTAGGGGGGAGCAAGATAAAGTCATCAGGTACAGATGAGAGTGCCGTAACAAACTTTGAGACTAATGATGGTGTGGTTTGGCAGGTAGAAACAAGTAACCAGGGCTATTCCAAGATTCTGGCAGACCTCAATGGTGAAAAAGGTAAAAACTGCGTATATGATAAATCCTCCTGTACTAGACCGGATCAATTTAGGTTCTATATTCATAAAAATGGTGCTACATATCCCGGAGATGCTTTAATGGCAGCATATTTATCAAATCCGCTCAAATTAAATGATAAAAAAAACGACCTGTTAGTTGCATCAGAATCCGATTATGATTTTGCCGGAGTTTCATTAACTCCTGAAAAATATACAAATGACAATGGCGGCAATAGTTCTGACGGAGATGATGATATCCCGACTCCAGTACCAGAACCTCCAAGACCCCCTATAGTAGGTTGGCCGCCTTTTGCTTTTGAGGGTGATGTTCACCAAGCTGTAGAATGGGATGGTGGTAGCGATAGCAATACTGCTAATGGCGGTGGTGCCGGTGAGATTTATGAACATGATGAAGTCAACGGCGGTATGGATCGTAATGATATTAACAA
The DNA here is from genome assembly GCA_944326125.1 of Candidatus Gastranaerophilales bacterium. Lineage (GTDB taxonomy): Bacteria > Cyanobacteriota > Vampirovibrionia > Gastranaerophilales > Gastranaerophilaceae > CAG-196. Next base: position 3,535 of record CALVCR010000109.1, read on the forward strand.
CAGCGGTAATGAAGATATGTTGATGAATGGAATGAATCGTCATTAATAATATAAATATTAGAGAGTGATATGTATGCATTACTCTCTAATATCTTTTTTGAGCTGTTTGAAAATTTTTAAATTTTTTCTAATCAATTTGCTCACGAATTCTACTAATTAATTTCCTTACGCTGTCTTTTTCTTCTTCAGGAATATCAAAATTAATATAATCTTCAAAATACTCAATTGCATCATCATAATCTTTTCTTGCCATAAAAAGTATCCCGACTTTTTTATAAGCAATGGTAAATTTATCATTAACAGCAATCGCTTTTAAATAGTTAGAAATAGCTTTATCTATTTCGTTATTAGCTTCGTATGCCTGAGCAAGTGCATAATAAATTAACTCGTTATTTTCTTTGTAAGCTATAACGTTTTCAAAACAGGAAATTGCACCTTCATAGTCTCCGAGCTCAAAATAAACATGTCCCAAATCATAAAAAGCATCATAGTTTTCCGGATTTTCTTCCAAAACTTTATCAAGTTCTTCTATTGCATCATCCCATCTCTGGTCTTCTATATAAACTCTTGCCAGAAGGTGAGCAATAACCATATTATCAGTGAGTTCGTAGCTTCCTCTTTGAAGGGTTCCGACTGCAGATGAAAGATCTCCGGCTTTGTAATATAAATCAGAAAGGTTTATATATGCCTGCGCAAGCTGCGGATCTAATTCAAGCGCTTTAATATAATAGTTTTCAGCCTGATCAAAATCGCCTACGCAAGAATATGCAACAGCAAGATTGTTGTATACATCTGCATTATCCGGCTCTGTTTCAAGTACGGAACTGAAAGCATCAATAGCTTCGTTATATTTGCGTTCTTTGAACAGGCTCATAGCCTTATCTATTTTTTCAGACATTATAAATCCTCTTCCTTAGTATCTATATTATGAATAATTGTTCTTACATTGCCTTCTGCAACGAAATCTTTCGGATCCATTGTCATTTTGATTTTGTCCGCAATAATATCTTTGTCTGTTTGAACAATTTTAGATCTTCCTACAAAATAAACCTCGTTCGGTTTGCCTGTATTTGCATCAGGGAAAACACTAACCTTTGGACCTTGAGCATAATACTCGTCAAACCAGATTTTTACATGACCGGTTCCGATGTATGAATTCTGTTTTTTGTTGTATTGCTGATAATCTGAGTGGATAACAAGTTTTTTGCCGTCTTCCGTAAATGCTGTAGTTTTTGTGTTTCCGGATACGCTCATCTCTTCTGTTATCGGATTGTATACAAAGTGGTGGCCTTCAGAGTTATTATTTTCTTGTTTAACGCGGGCATTACCTATAAGGTCAATTTTTCTTAATCCGCCTTTTTCATCAGCTATAATAACTGCTTTATCCGAAAAGCTTTCTATATCTTTGTATTTAATAGAAACAGCTCCTGTTGCAACCATTACACTGCTTTTTGTATCGTATTCCTGTTCATCGGCATTAATAACGACAATAGGTGTATTTCCTTCCGTTATAATTGATTGCGAATCTCCTTCTGCTCTTACAATTTTGTTAATCAAAGATACTTGTAATATATTAGCTTTAACTTCACGTTTTTTATTAGCATTTATTTCAAATGCGTAAGGTTTATCATAAAAAGTTGCGGTATCAAGTTTGTTGTTACGTCTTATTGAAACATCCGCACGAGGGCTTTGAACGGTCAAGTTGTCAATTTTAACCGTAACTCCGCCATCCAGTTTGATTTTCTTTTCTTTATCGGAAAATGTCTGGGTTTTAGATTCAATTACCAAATCTGAAGCAAAAACTGCCAGACTTGAAAATATTAAAAATGAAATTATAAGTATCTTTTTCATTAATTCTCCTTACTTATCACTATATAATTTAGTTTGAGTTTTTCCTATTATTTTAAACTTGTCATATCCTGCACCTATTATGCATTTATCTGCAATGGCAGTCATTTCATCCCCTTTTTTAATAATAACATTTCCATCCGCGACGGTATCTTTATCAGATCCTGACCAGGTAAGTTTGTCTGTGGAGAGTGAAGTTTGATCTTTTAATACAATATAAGTGTTTTCATATAAAGTAATTACACCTGTTTCTTCATTATATGATCCTTTTGAAGATTGGAAACTCATTGCAACTTCATTATCTTTGTAAAAATTCCCTACAACATTATGAAGGATAGCCATGCTTTCTTCGTTGCTGTAATTTCCTTTTTCTCCGTATATCTCAAAATATTTTTTACCGTCTTTTGTCTCTGTAATAATAATACCGAGGGCATCAACTTTCTGTTCGTTTTCGGTTCCTTTAAGCTGGGCTCTGTTAAAGTTGCTGGTAATAATACCTGCTGTTACAAATGCCCAGATCATTACACCTGCAACGCAAATTATTGCAATAAGATAAGAACGTTTTTTCTTATCCATTTCTCTAAATTTTTTCAGAAGCCTTCTTAAAATATCCATAAAAGTATTTTAGCACATAATTAACTATCTTACGATAGACTTATGTATTTTTATAAAATTAAAAGAGACCGGTTTAGCGCCGGTCTCTTTTCTTACCATCTTTATTTAATTCCCTTACCTAAACTACTTACCCATAGCGTAGGTTTTAACAACTGTTACTGATCCGTCAACGTTCTTGCGAACACCTTTATCGATTTCTTCATCCAGGTCAGCTGCGAATGCTACCGGAGTGTATACTGCGTTTGCATCGATTGCTGCATTTATTTGATCTCTTTGTAAGTTGTTCAAGATTTTAACGTTGTCGTTATCTTCCGGATTTGGAAGCGGTTCCGGGTCTGGGCCGGGTCCCGGTTGGTCACCGCCGTCAACTACGAGGTAAGTAGTGTTAGCAGGTCTTCCGTTGCTGTTAATGTTTAACCCGTTTTCGCCGTTTGCCATTTCGTATGTGATTTCAGTATCACCATTGATTACGATTTCTTGGGCATCTCGAATATTTGTATATTTTAAATTATAATCTCTGCTTGCTGTATCAACTGTTAAGTTATCCGTTTTGTTGCCGACAGTGATTTGTTCTGCGTGATTGTTGCCTGAAATCTTTAAGTCGTTTTCAGCTTCAAGATAAACTTTATTACCGTTAACACCTGTTACATCGAGGTTTGTTTTAGAGCCAACCGCTGCATAAGGTGCATCGAGAGCTGTAATCTTTCCTCCGTTAACGTTAAGGAGTGATAAAGTTTCAGGTGGAAGCAATTTGTATCCTTCCATTGAGCCGATAAATTTTTCGGTTGAATCTAAGCCGCCGATATAACCGTTAGCAATTAA
>CALVCR010000110.1 GCA_944326125.1 Candidatus Gastranaerophilales bacterium
TTTCCCATAAGTTTGCAATAGAATAACCGGCTGCATCATCAGACGCATGGTTAATTTTGTAACCGGTAGTCATTCTTTCAATAGCAGTGTTTAAAGAGTTTGTCGCGCTGTTTAAGTTTCTTTGTGCGATAAGCGACGAAATGTTTGTGTTAATTGTAAGAGCCATTTCTCAACCTTTCTGAACAAGTGCTCTTTGTTCCTTATATAATCCCTTAATCAAAATAACTAGTTCTGTTAAAATACACTAAACTCCAACAAAAGATTTAACTCTCTTTTCTAGAAAGCTTATATATTTCTCACATACCCTTGTATACAAACATTATAGATTAACTCTATAAAAATTACACCATGCCAGATTCATATTTTTACATTTATTTACATTAAAATTCTACTTTTTTTTATAATAAAATAGAATTAAGGTATTGGAGGGAATGAGATGACAAAAATAATTACAATAGGAAGCGCAACTATGGATGTTTTTGTAGAATGTGACGAAGCTAATATAGTTTCTGTTTTTACAAAAGACCACAGCTCAGATTTTATGAGCTACCCGTACGGTGCAAAAATAGATATAACAACATTCTCTTCAAAAGTCGGAGGCGGCGGCATTAACACCGCATGTAACTTCGGACACCTGGGATTTGAAACATCAGCTATATTTAAAATAGGTAAAGATATTTACTCTGAAGGAATCTTAGAATTTTTTAAAACCCAAAATGTAAAGCTTGATAATATTATTCAAAAAGCTGACACCTCAACAGGTTTTTCTATAATACTTGTAAGTTTTCAGGGGGATAGAACCGTTCTTGCACATAGAGGAGCAAATGCTAATATATTAGAAGAAGAAATAAACTTTGAAGCTATTAAAGATGCGGATTTCTTATATATAGCACCCCTTAACGGAGAATCCAACAAAGTTCTGGAACCTCTTGTAGAATATGCTCACAAACATAATACAAGAATATGTTTTAACGCCGGCTCTACAAGTCTAAAAAAAGGTTTTGAACACATTAAAAAGATTTTATCTTCTGCTCATATAGTTGTTATGAACAAAGAAGAAGCCTCTATGGCTACAGGAATAAAAGTAAGACCTGATACCAAAACAGAAAAGTTTTCACATGATTTAATTCATGTTGACATTAAAGAAATGCTTAAAACATTAAAAGTTAAAGATTATCAAATAGTAGTTATAACGGACGGCGGAAGAGGAGCTTATGCATATGACGGCAGGCAGTTCTACTTCTGCGAACCTTACCCTTCAGAAGTTGTATCAACACTTGGCGCAGGAGACTCCTTTGCTTCAACTTTCTGCGCCGCACTCGGCAGAACAAGACTTGATATAGGTAAATCACTTATGTACGCTTCTGTCAATTCTTCTTCTGTTGTATCAAAATTCGGTGCTACGGAAGGACTTTTGACATTCGAAGAAATCGAAGAAAAGTTAAATGCAAAACCTGATTATACATATTTATTAGGATAATTTATGTTTCAGTCTTTTTCTCCAAATATGCTAAAAACATTTGAACTTTGTCCTAAGAAGTTCTATTTTAGGTATGTAAAAAACATCTCAATGCCGGTTAACGATGAAATATTTGAGTTTGGTAAAAATATTCACGCACTTGCTTCTTATTATTTAAGAAACGAAAATATTGACCGTATGGAAGCTTCATTAAACGAAAAAGAAAAAGATGTCTGGGAATACTTAAAAGGAGTAAATTATTTTAAGTATTCAACGGTAGAAACAGAATATAATCTGGCTGCAAAAATCGGGAATCATTTCTTCGGCGGAAGACTGGACGCTCTGGTAAAAGACGGAGATAAATACTATATTTTGGACTACAAAACAGGCTCAATTCCTAAAAATGCTAAGTATGACTATCAAACAATGATTTACCTTCTTGCAGTACAAAAATTCTTTAAAACTGATGATGTTACATTTGTATATCTTGATTTAAGGAATAAAAAAGATTTTATTATAGAACTTACTCCGGAACTTGTGAAAGAGTATAAAGAAAAGCTCGCCAAAATTACAGAAAAAATTGAACACGAAGATTATCAAAAAAAACAAGACTTTTGCCCTTGCGAGTACAAAATAATTTGTTACTGATATAATGAGGTTATGAAAAACTACCTTATTGATACCCATGCGCATATTGATATGATTGAACAATCCGTTGATGAAATCTTGCAGGAGATGTACGAAAACGGGGTAAAAAAAGTTATCATTCCGTCTGTTGAAGAAAAAACTTTTGATAAAATACTTGAGATAGCGCATTCAAATGAAAATATATACGCAATGACCGGAATTTACCCGTCTGAGGCTAAGACATATACGCCTGAGCTTGAAAAAAGAATGGAAGAAATCTGTAAGGATCCCAAAATAAAAGCGATAGGGGAAATTGGTTTAGACTATTATTGGGACAAGAGTTTTGCAGATTTACAAAAAGAAGTCTTCAGAAAGCAAATTCAATTTGCAAACAAAATGTCTCTTCCGATTGTAGTACACGATAGAGAAGCCCATAAAGACACTTTTGATATTCTGAAAGAAACAGATAAGGGCGGAAAAGTTTTATTCCATTGTTTTTCAGGCAGCGTTGAATTTATGAGAGAATGCGTAAAACAAGGCTGGTATATTGCTCTTGGAGGAGTAGTAACCTTCAAAAACGCAGTCAAAATGAAGGATGCAGCAAAAGAAGTCCCTCTCGATAAACTTGTGCTGGAAACAGATTCCCCTTATCTGACTCCGGTACCCTACAGAGGAAAGCCTAATAAGCCTGCTTATGTTAAATATGTAGCCCAAGAAATTGCCGCCATCAGGCAAATGCCTTATGAGGAGCTGGTTGAGATTACTACCGCTAATGCAGAAAGATTCTTTAATATATGAAAAAAGAACGTTTAGATAAAATTCTTGTTGATTTAGGATATTTTGAAAATAAAAGTAAGGCATCTGCTGCTATTTTGGCAGGAAATGTAATGATAGGGACAGAAGTCATTACGAAAGCCGGATATCAGATTGATCCTACAAAAGAATACGACTTCCGGATAAAATCTATGCCTTATGTCTCAAGAGGAGGTTTTAAACTCCAAAAAGCTCTGGAAGCATTTGATGTAGAAGTAAAGGATAGAATTTGCCTGGATGCAGGAGCATCAACAGGAGGATTTACGGACTGCTTGCTCCAGCATGGAGCCAAATTTGTTTATGCGGTAGATGTAGGTTACGGACAAATTGACTGGAAGATTAGAAGCTCTAAACAGGTTAAAACAATAGAGAAAACTAATCTCAGAATCTGCTCTTTGGAAGATATTTACTCAGAAGGAGAAGAAATAGCTGATCTTCTGGTTTCTGATTTATCCTTTATTTCTCTCACAAAAGTCATCCCGAATCTAAAAACGCTTCTTAAACCTGAGAGCCATGAAATGATTTGCCTTATAAAGCCTCAGTTTGAAGCCGGAAAAGATTTTGTAGAAAAAGGCGGAGTCGTAAGAGATAAAAAAGTTCATCAAAGAGTTATTCAGGAAGTAATAGATTGTGTTAAATCATTAGAGTACACAATAAAAGGACTTACATACTCTTCAATTAAAGGTCCTGCCGGCAATATTGAGTATTTAATATGGTTCTCTACGGAGAAAGAAGACGAAAATGTTACATCTATAGAAGAGATTGTGGAGACAGCTCACACAAATCTACTCAAATAAATCGTAAAGTCTTTTTCTAATATCTTTTGCTGACAATTCTTCAGTAATTTTATTTAAATCCAATGTCATTTGATAATATTCTGCTGCAAGAGGTTTGTCGCCGATAGCCTGATAGGCTCTTGCAAGATTAAAATAAGCAAGCGTGTAGTTCGGATTAATATTTATAGCGGTTTTGAAATAATCAACCGATTCTTTAGGATCGCCGAATCCGTCAAGGTAAACAACACCTAAATTATTTTGAGCTATTTCAAAATCAGGATTTAGTTCAATAGATTTATGAAAAGCTACAACAGATTCTTCAAGATAATCTTTTTCCCACAAAGCCAAACCAGCCTTAGCATAAGTAAGGTAATTTAAAGGGTCTGTTGTTATAGCATCGCAATATGTCTTAATAGCTTTATCCAAATCATTTTCTGCCATATATAAATCCCCTAGAGAAAGTTGAATATCAACATTCTTAGGATCTAAAACCATTCCTGCGTTAAAAGTTGCCTCAGCGGCTTCAAAATTTTCCTTTATTTCGGCATAAATAGCACCGAGAGCATGACAAACAATTGATGTCCATTCAGAATCAGGATTTAACTTAATAGCTTTTTGATAGTATTCAATAGCATCGTCATATAGTTCTGCTTTTACATAAGCAAAAGCAAGAGAATTATTGTAGTATGGATTTTCAGGGTTCATTTCTTCAGCAAGCTTAAACGCAGATACGGCATGTATCTTATCAGCTTTAGCCAAATATAAATGTCCTAACTCATAATAAATTTTATCTAAATCTATTCCAAATTCCAGCAAAGTATTGTAATAATCAATGGTTTCATCCGGATTTTCAGGAAAATATGTTTGATTTATTGTTGCAAGTTTAATTAAGACTTCTCTATCTGTAGGATCTACTTCGTGTGCTTTTTTATAGAATTCAAGACTTGCTTCTATATCATTGCATTCTAAAGACAAATCACCCATCTTTTGATAGAATAAATTCCCCTGTGAAGTCTTTTCCAAGCCTTTAGAATAAGCTTCCAGCGCAGATGGGAAAAGTTTCATCTTCTCGAAAGTCTCACCTAAAGTTTTATAAGACAATATAGAAAAATCATTTGCTAAAAATTTATAAAACATCTTAATAGAAGGGCAATCCCACATAATCATCATGCTTCCCGACAAAAAATAGTATAAAAACTTAACCATGTCTTTTACTGAAGAATTATGATTTTTTATTCTGTTTAGTAAAACCTTTGACAAAAACAATCTGGGTCTTGCAGAATTTTTACCTGAACGCGAAATGGCGTAAGAAAATTCTTTCTCTGCCTCTTCCAAATTACCGTTCAAGCACTGAAAATACCCGGTATATATATGCGCATTCGGATTCTCTGGTTCTAATGTCAACGCTGTTTTACATTGTTCAAGAGCACCTTCAACAGTAATTTGCCCCTTTATCAGCAGCAAACTTGCCAGCCTGTAGTATGATTCAGACAAAGCAGGATTGATCTTTATTGCATCAATATAACATTCTATTGCATGTTCTAAATCCGAGTCCTGTTGTTTTATTAAATATTTTTCATGCGCCGCACGGGCTTCTTCTAAAATTCCATCCACACTGCTCAATGTTGCTAACATTGGGGTAATTGTCTGTTCTGCCATATATTCTCCGAGCAAAATTAATGTCTAAAACTATATTAAGCTCTTCGGCAAAGCAAAAATATTCTTTAATATTTTTTTATGTAAATCATCCGAATAGTTTATTTTGCTTCTAAATTTATGAAAGAATTTCGACAACTTTTTCTGCAAGCAGTAAAGCCGACTGAGGATTCTGGCCGGTTACAAGATTTTTATCAATACATACATGTTCGCTCCAAGGAGCTGCATCTTCAAATCTTGCACCTAATTCTCTGATTTTTGTCTCTAATAAAAATGGAACCATCTCATCTTTTTTAACAATATGTTCCTCTTTATTAGTAAAACAAGTTACCTTTTTGTCTTTTAATATAGAGTTTCCTTTTTTATCTTTAGCAAGAAGAAGTCCTGCAGGGCCATGACAAACAGCACTTATGACCTTATTCTCCTCATAGAAATATTCTACAATCTCTTTTAATTTAAGATCATTTGCCAGATCAAACATTGGACCATGTCCGCCCGGAAGAAAAATTCCATCATAAATTTTGTAATCTACTTCAGAAAGACGCGTAGTTTCTCTTAAGAGTTTAATACATGGATCCCATTCTTCCGGATTAGAACAAGACATACTGCCTTCATCAACAGGAGAAAGTCCTCCAAGCGGGGATGCAACCGTTAAGTCATAACCGGTATCCCTGAATACAAGATAAGGAACTGCGAATTCTTCCAGCCAGACTCCGGTATCTTTAAGGCTTTCATTTCCTGAAAAATTTGTTACTACAATTAAAAATTTTTTATTATTTTTCATAATAGCTCCTTTTTCTTTAAAATAAACTCAAATCTTTTAAATTCAATTCCCTTGTCAGGTTATTAAGTTTTGTAACAATTTACTCAAAATATTAAAGATTTCCCCTAAAAAAGCCGTAATACATAATAACAAGGGAAAACTATAAAGGAAAGCGGTTTTTTATGGGAATGGCAGCACCACAAGCTAGATTATTACAACTCACCAACCGAAAAAATACAATCGGTCGGGAGTTAAATAGTTTGTCTCTGCAAAAAATGAGTTTGACAAGAGAGATGTCTCAGGTTTCCAAAGAATATAACGAAGCCTTGAATAGTAAAGTTTTAAAATGGTCTAATAACTCCGGTGTAACATATGTTGATTTAAGTTATCAAAATTTAATGACCCCTAGCAGTATGAACCAACAAACACCTTATCTGATTACAGACACAACAGGAAAAGTTGTTGTAGACAGCAGTTATCAAAAATATGCAGAAATGATTTCGTCTGACGGAAAAGCAGGCGGAGACTGGTTAAGTGTCAGAACAGAAGTTCTAGCTGCACTAACAGGAATTCCTGCAGAAACTATTGATAATCTTGGAAGTTATGAAAGCACTGCTGATGAAAATTTATTAACGTTGCAGGAAATAGAAGACAACGAACCTTCGAGACCGACTGAACAAACCTCTATCACCGGACTTCTTGAAAAAATGGGAAGTTCAACAGGAATCAGTTCCGGATTCTCTAATGCTTCAGACTGGGCATCCGCTTATTCTAACGGAAGCACTATCAGCCTTGGCTCAGGCAGTGCCGGAACATCGGCATTAAGCAGCGTATTAGATAATATTGCAAATACCCTTGGTTACTATTTTGATGATACAGAAGGAATGCAAGAAGCCTGCCAGACATTTTTAGACTCAATGAGTACACTTATGAATGAAGGACAGGATTTATCAAGCAACGCATTTCCTGTAAAAGGAAACAATGACGGATATTCAGTCAATGTAACAGAAATGATTGAAGAGATTATGGGTTCATATTCAATCATAAGCGGTAACGGAAGTACCACCAGCTCTTTCGGAACAACAATGTACGAGTGGTATGACAAAGATTCAACTGAATATCAAAACTGGGAAACTGAACACGCTGAATGGGAGACTCAATATGACGAAGCTCTTGAAGCCTATGACAGTTCTGAAAGCAAAAAGAATACACTTCTTACTGCAGAACAAGAAAGCCAAATTGAATTTTATGATACCCTGTTCTCATCTATCGCAGACAAGGGTTGGACATATAATTCTCAAGTAAGTGATACTGACTACCTTAACCAGATGCTTCAGAATAATATGTATACATTAACCACTGTTGAAAGAGAAAAAGAATATGACTCAAATGCTGAAGAATTTCTTTGGGAAAACTCTTATCAAACTGACATTGCTTCGAACTTTACAAATGTATATTCGGTAAATGATTCCAGCATACAAAATGAAGCTCTTGCTGAATATGAGCATAAGAAAAGTATTATTAATGAAAAAGAAACCCGTATTGATACAAGAATGCAGGATCTTGAGACGGAACAATCCGCAATTAACCAGATGATACAGGGACTTGAGCAAGTTCGTAACGACAACATTGAAAGGAGTTTCTCAATATTTACTTAAAAAACAGGCATGTTTATGTTACCCTTAAATAGTAAATAACTATTTAAAAGGGAATAACATGTTTGAGTCGTTATCAGATAAGTTGCAGGATATAATAGCAAAGACTTCCGGGCAAAAAGAATTAACTCAGGAAAATATGCAAGATGCGCTTCGAGAAATCAGAAGAGCATTACTGGAAGCCGACGTTAACTTAAGAGTTGTAAAATCTTTTATATCTAATATTAAAGATAAAGCAGAAGGCGAAGATGTCCTAAGAGGAGTAAACCCATCCCAACAGTTAGTAAAAATAGTTCACGACGAACTTATTGAACTGTTAGGGAAAGAAACGTCCCCTCTCAATTTTCAAGGAAGTCCGGCTCTGATAATGATGTTAGGTCTTCAAGGAAGCGGTAAAACAACTTCTTCAGCTAAACTTGCCGTAAAACTAAAAAACGAAGGGAAAAAGCCGCTTCTGGTTGCCTGCGATGTTTATAGACCTGCCGCCATCACACAGTTAAAAGCTCTTGGAGAACAAATAGAGGTAAATGTTTATTCCGAAGACTCAAAAGATGTCCAAACCATTATTCAAAATGCAATTAATTATGCTAAAGAAAACGGACACAATGTTTTAATACTTGATACAGCAGGCCGTCTGCAGATAGATACAGAGATGATGGCAGAACTTCTGCTAATAGACAGAGTCTTCCATCCGGCGGAAAAATTACTTGTAGTTGATTCAATGACCGGACAGGAAGCCGTAAATGTGGCAGAAAACTTTGATGCCCAGCTTGATATAACCGGTCTTGTACTCACAAAACTTGACGGCGACTCCAGAGGCGGTGCTGCACTAAGTATAGTTTACTGCACGGGAAAACCTATTAAATTAACAGGTACAGGCGAAAAACTTAATGCATTAGAAGATTTTTACCCGCAGAGAATGGCAGACAGAATTCTGGGAATGGGAGATATTGTTTCTCTCGTTGAAAGGGCACAAGAAGTTTTCGATGAAAAGACAGCCCGCGAAATGGAAAAGAAAATGGCTAAAGCCGAATTCTCATTCAATGATTTCCTTAAGATGCAGTCCCAAATGAAAATGTTTGGTTCTATGGATCAAATTCTGGGAATGATTCCGGGACTTAAGATGTCAAAAGATGACAGACAGCTTATTTCTCATGAAGGAGAAAAACAGTTCAAGCGGATTGAAGTTTTCATTCAGAGTATGACTCCTGAAGAAAGAGAACATCCGGAATTAATGAACTCTTCCAGAAAAAAGAGAATCTCTCAAGGCTGTGGCATACCTCTTCATGATATAAATATCTTTATCAATCAATTTGAACAAATGAGAAAAATGATGAAGGGTATGTCTGATTTAAAAAGCAATATGTCAAAACTCACGGGAAAACTCGGCGCTAATGCCGGAGGCAAACTTTCCATGCACCAGATGATGAAAAATATGAGGCGGTTTAAATAAAGATGAAACTTATAGCAGGTCTGGGAAATATCGGGAATAAATACATTTTTACGAGACATAATATAGGTTTTATGCTAGCAGACAGCATCGCCTTGAATTCAGGGCTGACTTTTAGGGAAAATTCCCGCCTTAAATGCTTAATGACAAATTTAAGAAACGGATACGACGATTACCTGATTATAAAACCGACCACCTTTATGAACCTGTCGGGGGAAGCGGTTCGTGCCGTTATGGATTATTATAAAATACCGGTTGAGGATATTTTAATAGTATATGATGATCTTTCTTTAAATCTGGGGAAAATAAGATTCCGAGCAAACGGCTCTGACGGAGGGCATAATGGAATGAAGTCCGTAATCCAGCATATGGGAACCAGCGATATAGCAAGGCTTAAGATAGGTATTGGTCCGCAGCCGAGCCTTCCGTCCGAAGTTTTTGTACTCCAAAATTTTTCACAGGAAGAACTGGAAACAATTAAAACGGTTCTCTCAACAGCCAAAAACGGAATAAATTGTTTCTTTAAAGAAGGTATCGCAGAAGCACAAAATAAATTTAACTAGGAGGATTCCATGAATCTGGCAGAACAACTTGAACAAAATGAAAAATATGATGAAGCATATGCAGAATATAAAAAAGAACTTCCGCATAAACAAAACGACATTGAACTTTTAACAAAACTCGCGCATTTAGCATTGATTTTAGAAAAAAAAGATGAAGCAAAAATTTATTATGCAAAGATTCTGGAAGTTGATCCATCTAACATTCTGGCGCATGAGCAGTTAATAGATCTTTTTGTACACGAAGATAAGTTTAAGTATTACCTTTTCAGAGGAAATCTTCACTCTCTTCAACAATTAATGAGCCACGCAAAAAGCGATTATAAAAAAGCTATAGAACACGCGCACGATCCGCAGGAAGCATTGCCTGCAAGATATCTGCTCGCCGGAATATGCGAACAGCAGGGAAAGTATCAGGAAGCTATTGATGAATACTTAAGAATATCAGATTATGATGAAGCTAATGCTGCGGTATTCTTAAAACTTGCAGAACTATATGAAAAAACTGAAGGCCTTTATGCTGCAATAGAAACATTGGAAAGAGGAAGAAAAGACCGCGGGTTCAAAGACTTTGAAGAAATTCTTGCCGGTTATTATATCAGAAACTCTCAACCGGAAAAAGCTCTTGAGCTTACGCAAAATGACCTTACAAAAGCTCGAGCTCTTATGGATATGGGCAGAAATAATGAGGCTTTCGAAATCCTAAACAGAGTTAAAGACAAGTTCAAGAATGAAAAACTTATACACTCCCTTCTTGCACAATACTACTTCCAGGAAGGAATGTCAGAAGAAGCTTTTAAAGAAATTGATGAGTACGCAAAGCTTGACCCTAACTCTCCTTTGATTTACCAGATGAGAGCATTAATATACGAAAAAGAAGGGGACAGCTTCAATGAACACGTTAACTGGGGTAAATACAATATTCTTAAAGGCGAAAAAGATGTTGCCCTCAATGAATACATGATAGCATACCAGTTTAATAATCAGGATACTGAGCTTATTGAAACAATTGCCGCACAGCTTGAAGGAATGAAAGACCATACTAAAGCCTGTGAATTCTATGAAAGATTACTGGAACTTGAACCTAAAAATATAAATGCGCTCCAAAAACTTGCAGCCTTTAGAGAATCTATAGGAGACTACACAGGAGCCTTTGAATATATGGAAAGACTTAAAGCTGCAGACCCGCGCAATCAGTTTGTAACAGCTAATTACGAAAGTTATAAAGATAAATACGAAAATGGCGGCAGTTTTAGCTCTTTCTTCAAAAAAATCTTCGGCAGCCGCATGGGAGAGGGGTAAAGGGGTAAAAGGGTAAAGGGGTAAATAGAGGGGTTGAAATATCCTGTCCATTACCAACAATCAGAAAGAATATTTATGAAAGGTTCAAAGAATAAAACAGAACTGTTAGCTCCGGCAAAAAACAAAGAAACAGCCTTTGCCGCAATAGACTGCGGAGCCGACGCTGTTTATATGGGGGCTTCTTCTTTCGGAGCAAGAAAAAATGCACCAAATCCTCTTAGCGATATAAAAGAAGTTATAGATTACGCTCATAAATTCGGGGTAAAAATCTATATCACTATTAATACAATTCTTACTGATTCTGAACTCAACGACGCAATAGAGCTTGTAAAAAAGCTTTATGAAATGAAAGCCGATGCCATAATCATTCAAGATATGGGACTTTTAAAAGCGGCTATAGAGGAGAAAATCCCTCCTATTCCTATCCATATGAGCACACAATGCGATAATTATTTACCGCAAAAAATTAAATTCTTTAATGATATAGGGGTTTCAAGAGTAATCCTTGCCAGAGAGCTTTCTCTTGAACAGATTAAATCTATTCACAAAAAGAATCCTGACTTAGAGCTTGAAAGTTTTATCCACGGAGCTTTATGTGTATCTTTTAGCGGTCAGTGTTATCTGAGCCAATATATAGGAGGACGTTCCGCAAACAGAGGAGAATGTGCTCAGCCTTGCAGAAAAAAGTATTCCGTAATAACGGACGAAGGGGAAATTCTTGCAGAAAATTACGCACTTTGCCTTAAAGATATGAACGCTTCAGCTGAACTTGATGAAATGATTGAATCAGGAATTTGCTCGTTTAAAATTGAAGGAAGATTAAAAGACATAAACTATGTAAAAAACATTGTTTCGTATTACAGAAAGCTTTTAGGAGACAAAACATCCTCAGGACAATCATTCACAGAATTCACCCCGGATCCTGAAAAAAGCTTCAACCGAGGTTTTACAAACTATTTCCTAAGAGGAAGAACTAATAGTTTTAACCCTGAATCTCCAAAATCAAAGGGAAAATATCTGGGTAAAGTAACAGAAGTTAAAAAGGACTGCTTCAAGCTGGATACTTATAACAACGCACCCCCTTATATTTACCACTCCCCCTACGCCCACCCACAGGACGGACTGTATTTTAATGGAGAAGGCTGTCTTGTAAACAAGGTCATAAATGGGTATATTTACCCTAATAAAGCGGTAAATATTAAAAAGGGAATGAAAGTATACAGAAATCTTGATACGTGTTTTGAAAAAGAACTGTCTGCACCAGTAAAACGCCAAATCGGGGTAAATATATATGTAAAAAACAACATAATTACCCTTACTGATGAAGACGGCTATTCAGTAGAAACGGGAATTCAAGGTGAGATCCCTCAAAAACCTCAGGAAGAAAATTTTATTAAACAGATGAAAAAAACCGGTGAGAGCGATTTCTATATTAAAGATATAAAAATTGAATCCACAATCCCATTCATGCCGGTTAAAGGAGTAAATGAATTAAGAAGAATACTATTTACACAATTAACGAAATTACGTATTGAATCTTACCCAAATAAAATCCAAAAACCGATGAAATATGTAAAATATTACCAAGATAAAGTTGACTTCAGAGCAAATGTACTTAACAAAGAAGCTGCAGAATTTTATAAACTCTGCGGATGCGAAGTAACCGAACCTGCACCGGAAA
>CALVCR010000111.1 GCA_944326125.1 Candidatus Gastranaerophilales bacterium
ATGACTACTCAACAAGAAGAAAACTTAATAAATCTTTTAGATGGTTATGTTGAAAAAGGCGGACACCATTTAAATGTTAACGTATTCAACAGAGAAACATTACTTGATGCACAAGCTCACCCTGAAAAATACCCTCAATTAACAGTAAGAGTTTCAGGATATGCAGTAAACTTCATTAAATTAACAAAAGAACAACAAGATGATGTTATCTCAAGAACATTCCACTCTTCTATCGGCTGCGGCTGCTAGAGAGGTAAAAAATTACTGAAGCGGGCTGGAGGTAAAACCTCCAGCCCGCTTTGCTGTTTTATTCTAATTTTTTTTATCGGGGCTAATGCCGCCCCGTACCCCGCACCAACATTCTTTCTTTTTTGAGGATGAAAAAAGAAAGAATGTTGGATAAGAAAGAAAAAACACCTGCTGCTGCATTTTTCTACCGAAAAATGCCTGTTCTCCCTCTCCTAAGAGGAAAGGGCTGGGGTGAGGTGTCGGCCGCGAGCGTGGGTCCGGAGGGACACCATAGCGAGCGCACGAGATTGGGCGAAGCACAACCTTTAAGATGCCCAAAGGGCATTGGAAACAGTACGTGTTTTCTTTTTCTTTTCGTACTTTTCTTTTTCTTTGCTTCGTAAATAAAGAAAAAGAAAAGTACAAATAACGAAAATATTCACAGCTAATGATATGTTTTTATAGTAAAATATAGTTAAAAGAGGAGTAAACACTTATGACCGAAATATATGGAAATATACATTCAGTAGAAAGCTGCGGCACAGTAGACGGTCCGGGAATACGATTTGTAGTATTCACTCAGGGATGCCCTCTAAGATGCCAATACTGCCACAATCCGGACAGCTGGGATTTCAAAGAAAATCAGAAAATGAGTGTTAAAGAAATTCTGGAACAATACGAAGGCGTAAAAGAATTCTGCGGCGGCGGACTTACGGTAACCGGCGGAGAACCGATGGCACAGATGGAATTTGTAACCGCATTGTTTAAAGCTTTTCATGAAAAAGGCATTCATACAGCTCTTGATACTTCAGGCATATTTTTTAACAGAGAAAACACCGAAAAAGTCGATGAGCTCTTAAAATATACTGACCTTGTTCTTCTGGATATCAAACACATTGATGACGAAGAACACAAAAAACTTACTAAACATTCAAACAAGAATATTTTAGATTTTGCAAGATATCTTTCTGAAACAGGTAAACCGGTTTGGATAAGACATGTAGTAGTTCCGGGAATAACTTTTAAAGAAGAGTACTTAAAAAGATTAGGTCAATTCCTTGCAGAGTTACACAATATCAAAGCTCTTGATGTACTGCCATACCACGATATGGCGGTACCTAAGTATGAAAATTTAGGTATAGAATACCCGCTAAAAGGAGTTCCTCCGCTTACTCATGATGAAGCAAAGGAAGCCAGAAATATTATTATAGAAGCTATAAAAGAGACAAGAAATCATTCTTAGTATTATAATCCTATAGCAAAAATTTATTTCATCGGGTTTTATATACTGAGAAAGTAATTTACATGTTGAAAATAAATCCTTATAATACACAAAATATTGCATACTGCGGGAAAACCCGGGATATACTCTTGGCTAAGAAATATGCCTCCACAAGATTAATCAGCCCTACTATGCCTACAGAAACTGCTGTAGAAAAACCCGTGCGTAAAAAGCATAAAATTAAAAGTTATGTATCATATTTTAAACGGCAGCTTATAAACAATAAAAAAGCGGGTGGAGAATAAACTGCCCGCTTTTTTATTTTATATACTTCCTTTAATTTATATCTTCCAACTATTTAAATATTCTTCCTGTTCAGGAGTCAGAGTATCTATCTTAATACCCATAGATTCAAGTTTAAGAGAAGCTATCTCATTATCCACAGATTCAGGTAAAGTATAGAGTTTATTTTCCAATTTACCCTTATTTTTAACCAGAAATTCCATACCGAGAGCCTGATTTGCAAAGCTCATATCCATAACAGAAGCCGGATGTCCTTCTGCTGCAACAAGGTTAACAAGTCTGCCTTCTGCAAGAACATATACAGACTTACCGTTAGTAAGTTTATATTCATCAAGGAACGGTCTGATTCTCTTAATTTCAACCGTATGAGCTTTAAGATCCGGGACATTAACTTCATGGTCAAAGTGTCCTGCATTACACAAGAAAGCACCTTCTTTCATTGTCATAATATGATGAACATCAACAACGTGCTTATCCCCGGTTACTGTTAAGAAAATGTCACCGATTTTAGCAGCTTCGGCAATAGGCATAACTCTGTAACCTTCCATTGCAGCTTCAAGAGCTTTAAGCGGATCAACTTCACAAACAATGACATTACCGCCGAGAGCTTTTGCTCTAAGAGCGCAGCCTTTACCGCACCAGCCGTAACCGGAAATAACAACAGTTTTACCGGCAATAAGAATATTAGCAGCTCTCATAATACCGTCCATTGCGCTCTGGCCGGTACCGTAACGGTTATCATAAAGGTGTTTCGTTAAACTTGTATTAACACCTAAAGCCGGGAATCTTAATTCGCCCTGTTTTTCAAGAGCCTGAAGTCTAATAATACCTGTTGTTGTTTCTTCTGTAGAACCAATTATACGAGATGCCATTTCCGGTCTTTGAGCGTGTAAAGTTGCAACTAAATCACACCCGTCATCAATAATAATATCAGGATTATGATTTAAAGCATCAATTACATGCTGTTTGTATGTTTCAACAGATTCTCCCGCATAACCTAAAACAGGAATGTTCCAATATTTAACAAGAGCAGCTGCAACGTCATCCTGTGTAGACAAAGGATTAGATGCGATTAAAACAGCATCGGCTCCGCCGGCTTTCATAACAGTACAAAGAGCAGCTGTTTCTTTTGTAACGTGAACACAAGCAGAAAGTTTTAATCCTGCAAACGGCTGTTCTTTTATAAATCTTTCTTCAATTTTTCTTAAAACAGGCATATCTTTTAATGCCCATTCAATATTGTTTTTACCTTGTTCAGCAAGGTTTATATCCTTAATATCAGGTTTTATCATAGTAGCTTCCATATCCTATTCCTTTATTTTAGCAACACTTAACGTATACATTTTATCACTAACATGCACAACTGCCCACCTCAAAGGTTTTATGTTGCGTTTTGTTAACTCCCCCTCTATATATTCTACAGAAGGGTTGTGATTATTTTCTATTTCGACTGTTTCAGAGACTATTTGCATTATATTCTCACAAGTTATTCCACGGTAACTGATTTTGCCAAATTTCTCGGCTGGTCAACATCTTTTCCTAAAAATTCCGCAATATAGTATGCAAGAAGCTGTAAAGGAACAACCGCAAGCGCAGGTGAAAGAAGTTCATCAACCTCGGGCACTCTAATAATAGAATCAAATAATTCATTGAGTTTAGAATCCGTTGAATCTGTCAGTGCAATCATCCTTGCATTACGAGCTTTTGCTTCTTCTGAATTTGAAAGAATTTTTTCATAAACTTTACCGGACATAAGAATTGATAAAACCGGCATAGATTCATCCAGCATTGCAATAGGTCCGTGTTTAAGTTCACCGGCAGGATAACCTGTCGCATTAATATAGCTGATTTCTTTAAGTTTTAAAGCCCCTTCCAACGCTGTCGGATAGTTTATACCCCTTGCGATAAATACAAAGTCTTTTGCATTAGAAAATTTCTTTGCACAAGCTTGTATATTTTCTTTATGAGAAAGAACCTTTTCTATCTTTTGCGGTAGGACAATAAGTTCATGCTTTAATTCTGCAAGTTTATCCACATCCATAGATTCTTTAATTTCTGCCATATAGATTGCAAGCAGATAGAAAGAAATCAACTGTGCCATATATGATTTTGTTGCGGCAACAGAAACTTCAATACCGGCATTAACCGGAACAAGACTGTCAGCTTCACGTGCCATGGTAGAATCCGGACGGTTTGTCACAATAAGGATATGTGAACCTTTTTTCTTAGCCAATCTAATAGCAGTAATTGTATCAGCGGTTTCTCCGGATTGTGAAACCCCGATTACAAGAGTATTTTCGTCCGTAATTGTTCTTCTGTAAATATATTCGCTTGAAGGCTCAACGTCAACAGAAATTCCGCAAAAATCTTCAATAATATATTTACCGACTAATGCTGCATGCAAAGAGGTTCCGCAGGCAACAATCTGAATTCTGTTTAATTTTTTCAGCTTTTCTCTGTCTAATGTAACTTCTTTTAAAGTTACGTGTTCATCAATGGCTCTCAATTTCCCTGAAAGAACATTTCGTACAACATCCGGCTGCTCATGAATTTCTTTGAGCATAAAGTGTTTATAGCCCATTTTGCTTAATGCAACCGGCTCCCACGGCAAATGTTCTATTTTTTGTTCAAGAACATTATTATCTATATCAATAAGTTTCATAGAATCCGGTGTAAGCGTAACAATCTGATTATCGTCAAGATACATCGCTTTTTTTGTATACTGAATAATTGCAGGAACATCAGATGCAACATAATATTCATTCTCACCAATGCCCACTAAGAGCGGCGCATTTCTTCTTGTCGCAACAATAGTATTTTTAACATCCTGATGAATAACGCAAAGGGCATATGCTCCTTCAATTTGTTTAGTCGCAAGTCTTACAGCTTCAGTTAAATCACCGCATTTAGCATATTCTGAAGCCACAAGGTGAGCAACTGTTTCAGTGTCGGTTTGTGAGCGGAACGTACAACCCTGCTTTTCAAGTTTCTCCTTTAATTCTTTAAAGTTTTCAATAATCCCGTTATGAACAACAGCCACTCTTCCGCAGTTACAAGAATGAGGGTGAGCATTTACAGTTGTCGGAGCTCCGTGAGTTGCCCAGCGAATATGCCCGATGCCAATAGTAGATTCTGCTATATGTGAGTAATTTTTCTTCACTTCATCTTTAAGGTTTTGCAGCTTACCTTCAGCCTTATAAAGCTCAACTTTACCTTCTACATTTACAGCAATTCCGGCTGAATCATAACCTCTGTACTCCAGGTTTGTTAAACCATCCAGAAGAATATCAACAGCTGATTTACTCCCTACATATCCGACTATTCCGCACATAGTTACCTCTCTTAAAATCTTTCCACCATTATTCTAGCATGAAATATTTTATTTCTTATTAAGATTTTTTAAAGATACTCTTTATACCGATAAATGCCAGAACTAAAGCGGTAAACCCTCCGATAAAAGCCAGCATGGATGTCTTATCTTTACGTTTTTCTTTCTCTCCTTTTACATAAATGTCCTGATTAATTTTATCCATTTTAGCCTGAGCATCCCTGTCATTAAATACATGCTGAACAGGAATAGCTGCAGGAGCTTGCACAACCTCTCTTGGAGGACGTTCAACTTTAGGGTTAGAAGTATAATAAGAATTGGTTTCTATCAAAATAATTCTCCGTATCTTAAAAGTTTATGCAGATTATTTTTCGGAAGATACATCATTCCTATTTGAGGCGGAATATCCGGAACCTTTTTAATTAAACATTCCTCCATATACTCATTGGCACCTTTTTCAACAAACCTGAATCCGAGTTTATAGAAAAATAATGCAGGAGAGGACTCTTTCCATACAGGAGCAGAAAAAGTCACAATACGCCCCTCTGCTCGCGGATCAAACATCGCTTTCTCCGCAAGACTTTTGACAGCTTCCGTACCAAGACCGCAACGCTGTTTGGGCGATTGAATATAGTCAATTATATAACAGTTCTTTAAAAATGCCGTTTTTCTTTTCTTCGGCTCCAGCTGGAAAAAGTTAAATTCTCCTTCCGGAGCGTTTTCCAGTAAATTCTCTTCCACAATATCAACATAGTCATCATCAATATCGCCTGGAATAACAATATTATCCGACCGTTTAATCTTTTTAATACGAATCTGTGCCTTCTGTTTCAGATTTGGAGTCTTAAATCCGATAATAGGAGGCATGGAAACACTAACCATTGACGCCTTCGTCTTTGCGACAGCCATATTAATCTGACTGTCAACATTTGTAATGTTGTTAATCATAATAAACCTAACCTAAATTCTAACCTTAAATATATAAAGTATGTTAGTTGCAAAAAATTGCCCTTTTTGATAAAATTGTTAAAAATCTCTTAATAAAAATTTACTTAATATTTCTTAACAATTTGATATGGGATAGGAAATTTTTATTGTTTTGGTTTTTTTATGTATATAGAAGTGTGTATTTTAAGGAGTAAAATCTTATGAAGATTAATGCTGTCAGTCCTAGTTATTATGCAGGAATTACAAAGCCGGGATTTAGAATTAATAACAATCCGGAACTTGCAGAACCCACTAAACCGGGATTGTCAGTAATATCCTTTAGAGGAGGAAATAAAGACCACGTATTACACGTAGTAGCAGAAGCAGATCCGTTTGCTAAAGAAGGCGGTGTTGCTACTGTTGTTAAGGATTATCAAGCTTTAAATAACGCTTCCGCAACTGAAAAAGGTAAATCTGTAGTTGTTATGCCATACTATAACGGTCTCGTTAAATATGCCGAACCTAAAAACGAAAAAGAGGGTTTACTAAAAACCGGAGTTGATATTCCGAGAGTACCTAATAATCTTCCGGAAGGCCACCCTCTGAGAGGGAAAGAAGGACAGCCTTTATTTATCAAACCTGATTTATCTCAAAACTCTTTAGAAAAAGTTCTTGAGTCTAAACAAAATTACTGGCTATTAGAAGAAGTTGCTGATAAAAAAATGAGCTGGGGATTCCAGAATGATGCCCCTGTAAAACTCTTTAAGGTAACCGCAGATGCAAGCGGAAACCCTTTTAAGGATGATGTTTTTATGGTATTTACAGAAGCAACCGCTTACGACCCTAAACCATATTCAAAAGGCCAATATTCTTCAGCTGCAAAAGAAATTGCTAACTCCTGGGGCGGAGATCCTTATGCAAAATTCGATAAAGCTGTTGTAGAATGTATGGAAGATATCAGCAGAAAAATGGGAAATTATGATCCGGGAACAGTTGTTTGTTCTGATTCCCAAGCTGCATATGTTACACACTATATGGCACAAAAAAATGCAGCAGGAGTTGAGTATTTCAAAGATAAAAAACCTATGCAAATAGGTCATAACCTCGGCGACGGATATATAGGATTAACTTCTGCCAGAAATATGGTAGTTAACTTGAACCTGTTCACTCCTGAAGAACTAGAGGCTCTTACTAAATCAGAAAGTTTAAGGGATGCTATTATAACAGGAGGAAAAACAGAAGAAGACTTTTTCGCCAAGTACCTTGAAGGTATGAAAGCAAAAAATAAACTTTCCGCAATGAGTGTACCAATCCATTATGGTAATACCGGTTATTTAGGAACATTCGGAGTAGTATCTCAAGGCTATTTAGATGAAGCTGTAACAAACCCGGAAATAGCACCGTATCTACACGAAGACTTAAAAGATTTGAAAGAAAAAGGTGTTGTCAGAGGTCTCACAAACCCTCTTAATACAAAGAACTCCGCATTTACCAAAGTAGGTCTTGTCGGTTATAATTCCGAACAAAGAGTAAAACTTACTGACGGAACAGAAGAAGTTATCAAACCACTAAAAATGCTTACAGAACAAGACCGCTCAACTCTTACTCTTGATGAATTAAGAAAAATAAAAAGAGAAAACAAAATAAATTTCTTAAACAGATTCTCCTCTAAATATGACGGCGCACAGTATCTTAATACAAAAAATGGTAACTGGGCGGGAAATGGCGCTAACGTTATCAGAAGAGGAAATGACGGCGCAATGCAAGTCATACAAAATATTGATATAGATAAATACGTATCAAAATTAAAGAACGGAGAAGACGTAAAAATTGCTGTAAGCTGGGGCCGTGGGGATTTCCAAAAAGCTCTTGATGAAGTATTAAACGGATTTAAAAAATACGTACAAAAAACCGGCGACAAAGATACCCTGCTCATAATGGGCGGAGACTTGGCAAACGATAAAGTCGAAGGACAGAAAGTAAAAGATTTAGCAGAATTATTATCAAAAGACCCTGTTCTCCAAGGAAGAATAATGTTACTGGGCGGATTTGCCCCGGGAGAACCAATGGCCTGGATGGCTGATACAGCAATTCTGCCTTCAAGAACAATGCCTTGTGAATTAACCGACTTAGAAGCTAAGAAAATGCTTTGTACTCCAATCGTTCCGAACGGACAGGGCATGGGCCAGAAAAACTTTGACCCTGCTATTGCAAATGAAGCATCTATGGCAGATGCATTCAAGACAAAACATCAATACTTTGATTCAAGAGAAAAAATGCTCAAAGATGCAGATAAAGCTGTCCAAGACGACTTTAACAAAGTTTATAATAAAGTTAGAAAAGAAATAGTAACAAAATATAAGGTGGCAATGAAAAAAGAACCACCTGCAGAAACTGTTGAAAAGTTCCTTGCAATGAATGAAGATTATCAAATAGCTTTAAGAAAACTTCGCGATGAAGTTATGACAGATGATGTTGCAGAATGCTTAGACAGATGTTTAAATAAACACCGTAATGATGATGTAGCAAAAGCTATTCTTAAAAACCAAGTCAACATGAAAACCGGTTGGGAAGAAAACCAGAAAATAATTCGTTCAGAACTCCCAACAGGCGAATTATACAGAAAAGCTTTCCATCAAGATGCACATAATATAAGCAACCAATCTGATATTATCGGATATGGTATTGAAAAACCGAAAAATAATATTATTCAAAAAATTAAAGAAGGTGTTAGTAACAAAAAAGCAGCAGGAATAGCAGCTGCTGCCGCTGCAGCAGGGCTCCTAATCGGGTATGTAGCGTTTAAATCCTCTGGAGATGAAAAAGCACTCACCCCTAAAAAACACAAGAAAGAGGAAAAACATCTTTCTGCAATAGGTTAGAATAAACAAAAAACCCGAAGTTGAATCTTCAGGTTTTTTGTTTAAAATTAATATATGATTATTAAAACATTTATTGAACCGCCTATTGATAATAACAATTATCTTTTAATAGATGAAAAAACAAAGGAAGCAGCACTGGTCGATTGTTCAGCCGTAGATGATTCAATACTTGAAGAATTAGACGATAATGGTGCTACACTAAAATATATCTTTTTAACTCATGGGCACTTTGACCACATTGCAGGAATAAGACCCAATCCGGATATAAAAATCTTTATGCATAAAGCCGATCTTGGCTGGCTTAATAAAGTAAACAATTTTATGCCGATGTTTGGAATGCCGGAGATGAGTATTCCTCAAATCGACCATTTTGTTGAGGATGAAGAAATCATTAAACTCGGTGAAACAGATATAAAAGTCATCCATACACCCGGCCATACTCAAGGCGGAGTTTGCTACTACGCAGACGGAAGCTTATTCTCCGGAGATACAATATTCAGAGAATGCGTCGGACGCTGCGACCTTGAAGGCGGAGACTTTAACCAAATAGTTGAAAGTATTGAAAACAAGATTTTTACCCTTCCGCCTGAAACTGTAATTTACCCGGGACACGGAAGCCGTACAACTGTAGAGTGGGAAAAGGAACATAATAAATTCTTATGATGAAAAAATGTAAAATAACAGTATTAAAGAAAACCTTTGACAAAGAACTGGCAGAAGAATATGGAGCCGTCGGTTTAACATCATGCCCGATGTTAAAAGAAGGTCAAGTTTTTTATGCTGATTATGCCTGCCCGGAAGGTTTTTGTAATGAAGCGTGGAAAGCGATTTACCAATATGTTTTTGCACTCTCGCACGGTGCAGGAAATGGTGTGTTTTATTACGGAGACTGGATAAGAAAACCGGGAGTAGCAATCTGCTCTTGCAATGACGGACTCAGACCTGTTATTTTTAAAATCGAAGCAACCGACGAAGAATCAAAAATAAATTACAACCCGATACAGTAACAAGTTTTCTATTATGTAATTCTATAGCCCCGTTGTTCTGTCTAAATTCAAATCAGTAATAAGATCAAGAATCAATTTTGTTTGTAATAAAACCTCATAATAGGAATTTACATTATTAACCGGTTTGTTAATATCCGGTTCAAACATATCTTCCCGAGTCTGTTTTACAACAGTTACAGATTGATTTTGCACCTGCAAATTGAGTCCTTGACCCTTTTGATGTATATCAATCATCTTTTCCATAAGAGAAGTCGTGAGTAAATACCTGGCTTCTACCTGATCTGTTGCATAAACTTCATATATTTTATTAAATTCATTTGATTCAAGCTCTACTTTTTGCATTCCATGCACAATAGCAAAATTTAAATTTCGTTGTCTGATTACCACATTTGAACTGAAATTTTTGCTCAGTTTGGTCTGAAACAGAACCCCTTGGTAAACTTTAGAAAATCCGGAATCATACCTGTTGTATAAAGCAAAATCAATAATATTAACAGGTTTACCTTTATACTTCCCTGTTATTACATCATCGGGAGATATATTAGTACTCTTAGGACAAATTTTTTGTAAATCAATATTCTTAATATCTATATTCTTAAGTTTAGATGCAAATACGCTTAAGTTAATAAACTCTTGTATCTCAAAAAGTGTGAAATTTCCGACATATATATTATAAAGCCAGGACGGAATGAATTTGAACTTTCCAGATAAATAATTCAAATCAGATCCCATGGCTTTAAAAATGAGAGGGTATAATTCTTTTTTTACAAGATTTGTATAAGAATTTTTCACAACATGGCCTGTAAACCAAAAGATTAAAGCCAAAATAATATATGGAACCGGTGTTGTTAATAAAATTAACACTAGAAATCCGAAAAGGCCTAGAAGGGCACCTGCCGTATCATTTAAAAATTCAGGGTTAGTAAAAGCAAACGAACCGTTTTTCGGAATGCATAATATTACGACAAAAATAACCGCACAAATAATTGCAAGAATATTTAAAATTTTTGTTGCTCTCAGTTTAGATAGCCTTTTCTTTTCAAGCCTGTCCGCCACAGGTTTGATTTTTTCATTAAAAATACTATTAACTTCTTGATACATTTCATTTATTTGCGCAATCACAATACTCTCTCCTAATTTACTTCCTGATATAAATTATAGCATACAAAACGGGAATTCCGTAATTGGAATTCCCGTTTTGTAAATATAAATTTTGAGAAGATTAACGTTTGCTGAATTGGAAACGTTTTCTTGCTCTTTTTCTACCGTATTTCTTACGTTCTTTAACACGTGCATCACGAGTTAAAAGACCTTCTGATCTTAATACGTTTTTGTAATCTTCGTTAGATTTTAACAAAGCTCTGGAAATACCATGTCTGATAGCTGCAGCTTGAGCAACAATACCGCCGCCCACAGCTTTAACTCTTACATCGTATTTGTCTTGGTTTTCTGTTAAAACAAGAGGTCTGTAAACCATCATTTCAACAGCCGGCATATTACCGATGTATGCCTGTAAAGTTTTTCCGTTAACGAAAATTCTTCCTTTACCTTTTACGAGCTTAACAACAGCAACAGCACATTTTCTGCGTCCGGTAGCCATTATAATTTCTTTATTCTCAGCCATTATTTAGACTCCTTTCCCAAAACGATTGGTTTTTGTGCTGCATGCGGATGATCAGGACCGCAGTAAACTTTTAATTTAGTGAACTGCTGATCACCGAGTGTGTTATGCTGAAGCATACCCTTAACAGCTTTTTCAATCAATTTTGTTGCATCTTTTTCTCTTACTTCTTTAACAGAAGCAGCTTTTAAACCACCCGGATAACCGGTATGGTGATAATAAATTTTATCAGTTTCCTTATTACCTGAAA
>CALVCR010000112.1 GCA_944326125.1 Candidatus Gastranaerophilales bacterium
GTGATAACGTAGTTATGGAAGTTGAACTTATCGCTCCTGTAGCTATCGAAGAAGGTATGAGATTCGCTATCCGTGAAGGTGGTAGAACAGTTGGTGCTGGTGTTGTTGACAAAATTATTGAATAATATCAGTAGTTAACAAATTATCAAAGAGTCGTATCTGTTGATACGGCTCTTTTTTATTTGACAGGTGCATGATATAATGAACCTGTTAGTTTAGAGAGGTTTTAATATGAAAAAGATTTTGGTTTTAGCTTTAGCTTGTTTATTTACCGGAACACTTTGTACATTTGCTATAAATTTTTCTCTCTCAGACGGCGGGTTCGGCTTGAATGCGGATGTGGTAAAAGAGGGTAATAATGTACGTTTGAAGTACAAAATTAAAGGTATGAATCAGGTGTCTAATGTTACAGACATTTCTGATGAACAAAAGGAAACACTTTCCGGAGTCGGAGACGTAGATTTTGATATTCTTGCAAGTTGCAGTGAGCCAAAAGTGAAAATTTTATCAATGACAATTTACGGTACAAACGGTAAACTTATGAGTACTCTTTCTGATACCGATTGGGTAACAATGGAAGAGCCGGATGATATTGCAAAGTTAAAAGAAATTTGTAATAAACTTTAGAATAACAAATAGTTTTGACTTATATTTGTTTTGTGGGTTTTTTTGTACTCTTCGGGTATGGTGATTTTAACGTATTCGGCATTTTTTCTTAACCCGCTTAGTCCGATAATAGTCTTGTCGTGATTAAAAAAATCTTTAATAAATTGCATGTGTTATTCCTCTCTGTTGTGTGGTATAATGCTAATAACGTTTTAATGAATTAGATTTAATTGTCAATATAAGGAGTTGAAAATGGGAAAAGTAACAAAAGATATGGGTATTTTAGATATTGTTCAGCAGTATCCGCAGACAGTTGAAATCTTCCAGAAGTATGGAATGGGATGTTTAGGCTGTGCAGCTGCGAGATTTGAAAACCTTGAAGCAGGGGCAAAGGTTCACGGTTTTAATCCTGATGATATGGTCAACGATATTAATGCTCTTATCGGAGAGTAAGTTTTGGTAGGGGCGAAGCCCTTGGGGCTTCGCCCTTAGTGTAATTATAGGAGTCTTATATGCACTTATGGGAGTTATTAGCGGTTTTAGGAATCGGTTTTCTGATTCTTGAAATGTTTACACCGAGCATGTTCTTTTTGAATTTTGCGCTTGCTTCTTTTATATGCGCAGTTGTTTCTGTTTATGAAAAGAATCCGTATATTCTGGTCGGTGTATTTTTTGTTTTTTCTTTTCTTTCGTTTTTATTTTTACGCCCGATTCTTGTTAAAAGGTTTTGTAAGTCAAAGGAGACCGGTTTACAGAGTAAATATATCGGTATGGTTGCCAGAGCGGAAGAAGATATTAGTGAATTCGGCGGTGTGATTTCGATTTACGGTGAAAGATGGGAAGCTCGCAGTGAAAATAAGACGGTTATCCCGAAAGGCAGTGAAGTTAGAATTGTCAGAAATGAAAGTATAATAATGTATGTAGAAGCTTTAGAAAAACAGGGAGAGGGTTAATGTTTACATTTTCAGTATTTTTGATTGTATTAGCGATATTATTTGTCGCAAAGGGTGTAATTATTGTACAGCAGGCAGAAGTTGTCATTGTTGAAAGATTAGGTAAGTTTGACAGAGTTCTGGAATCAGGCTTCAATTTTATTATTCCTATTATAGAGGCGCCAAGAGCTATTGATTGGAAAGTTACGCAGAAGGGCTTTGATGGATCAACTTATGCAATTATTCAGAAAAGAACAAAAATTGATTTAAGAGAGGCTGTCTATGATTTTCCGAGACAGAATGTAATTACAAAAGATAACGTTTCAATCAGTATTAATGCGCTTTTATATTTCCAAATTGTGGATCCGAAATCTGCTGTTTATGAGATTCAAAACCTGCCGGATGCTATTGAAAAACTGACCCAAACAAACTTGAGAAACCTTGTTGGTCAGTTAGACTTAGATGAGAGTTTGGTATCACGTGATAAGATTAATCATGAATTAAGAGCGATTTTGGATGATGCTACAAATAAATGGGGTGTAAAAGTCAACAGGGTTGAACTTCAGGATATTATTCCTCCAAATGATATTCAGTCTGCAATGGAAAAACAAATGAAAGCTGAAAGAGATCGTCGTGCAGCAATTCTTGAAGCTGAGGGTTTGAAAAAATCCGCAGTACTGAAAGCAGAGGGTGAAAAGGAAGCCGCTATTAACAGAGCAGAAGGTGAAAAACAGGCAAATATTTTGAGAGCTGAAGGTGTTGCTCAAGCAAGAATTCTTGAAGCTGATGGTGAAAAAGAGGCTATTCAAAGAATTATAAATGCTCTTGCGGATAAGGGGCAGCCTGATAAGTATTTAATTGCAATGAAGTACTTAGAAACAATGAAAACTATAACAAGCGGTAAAGATAATAAAATAGTTTATATGCCTTATGAAGCGACAGGAATCTTGAGTTCTGTTGATGGAATAAAAGAAATGTTTAATGGTACAAAATAATATAATTAGTGTGAGGATTTATTATGAAAAAAACGTTATGCTTAACAATGATGCTTGCAGGGGTAGTGTCAGCTGCTTATGCATTTGATTACGAGACTGCGGTTCCGCTTCCGGGTGAGACTATTTTAGATGAGCAAATGCAGACAAAAGTTTTGCAGCCTGTTTATGCTTATGCACTGAGAGTGGCTGCTCCGGAATGCCAGTCTTTATCAATTATTGATACAAAGTTATCAAAAGAGAAAGTTGATAATTCATGGCAGGAAACCTGGGTAGTAAAAGCTTGTTCTAAAAAAGCTGCTATTCCTATAAATTTCACAATTAATGAAGATAGTACTACGGATTTTGCTATTGATCCGATTAATGTAAAAGTTAAGGATAAAGTTCCGGGAATGGTAATTACAAAATAAATATTTTTAAAACAAGAAAGCGGGTTTTTTAAACCCGCTTTCTTGTTTTTATATCATTTTACATAAAAAGGCGCATTGGTAGTATTTGCTTTATGTTAAAATAATAAAAAAGGAGAAAAGTTTTGAGTATAAAATTCGGAACAGACGGCTGGAGAGCAGTTTTAGATAAGGAATTTACAAGAGAGAATGTGGGAAGGGTAACTCTTGCTATCGGCAAGTATGTAGCTGAAACATTCGGTCATAATAAACCGATTTTAGTCGGTTATGATCCGCGAAAAATGGCGGATGTATATGCAGAGTATTGCGCTGAAATACTTAAAGACAAAGGTTTTAATGTTAAACTTTCTTCACGGGTAGTTCCTACACCGGTTCTTGCTTATAACGCAAAACATCTGAACGCAGAAGCTGTAATGTTTACAGCTTCGCACAACCCTGCCGAGTATCTGGGGATGAAGTTTATACCGGACTACGCAGGCCCTGCAACTTCTGAGATTACTGACAGAATACTTTTTAATATGGATGAAGACTATCAAGCAGGACAAGGAACTTTGGAGAAGGTTGATTTTTATCCTGCTTATTATGAACATTTGAAAAAGATTATTGATTTTGAAAAGATAAAAACTCTTAAAACAAATATAATTTTTGATGGGCTATATTCAGCATCAATAGGATATTTTGATGCTATCTTGAAAGATAACGGAATTAGTTTTGAAGCTCTGCATATGGCGTATGATCCGGAATTTGGCGGTGGAATGCCGGATCCTAAACCGAAGTTTTTAAAAAAACTTATTGAAAAGGTTAAGAACACTCCGAATTCTATCGGGATGGCAAATGACGGGGATGCAGACCGGTTTGGTGTAATTAATGAAAAAGGGGAATATGTTTCTCCTAATGTAATTATAGCAATACTTCTAAAATATTTGCTTAAAAAGGGTTATACAGGTTCGGTTGTAAAAACAGTGGGCTCAAGTCTTTTGATTGATAATGCTGCCGCAAAGCTCGGTGTAAATGTTATTGAGACAGCTGTCGGATTTAAGCATGTTGGCGAAGCTATGCGTAAAAATGACGTTATTATAGGCGGTGAAGAATCCGGAGGTTTGAGTATTAAAGGGCATATACCGGAAAAAGACGGTATTCTTGCAAACTTGTTAATCTTGGAAGCAATGGCAGACAGCAGAAAGACTCTTTGTGAGCTGGAAGATGAAATATATGAACTTGCCGGCTGCAAGTTCCATACTGACAGAATTGATTTAAAAAAAGAAAACCCGGAAGAAATAAAAGCTTTGGCAGCACGTTTTAAAGAGATAAAAAAACTTGGCAGTTATGAGGTAACGGGTCTTGACTTGAAAGACGGTGTAAAGTTAATGTTCGGTGAAAGAACAAAAATTCTTGTTCGTCCAAGTGGAACAGAGCCGCTTTTAAGAATATATTTTGAGTCCGATTCGCAAGAAAAGGTTTCTGAATTGGAAGAAGAGGTCAATAAACTTGTTAAGGATTTATCCTTCTAGTCTGGACAGAATTAAAAAAGTATTATAAAATCTAATATATAAAGAGAGGAAATTCAATGCCAAACAAAGACATGATACCCGTAGAGGTAATTATCTTAACAGAAAATGAGGATATTAAAGGTACTGTTTTCGTATCAAATAATGTGGCTGCAAACAGACAGCTTACAGAACTTTTGAATGACGGGAACAGAAGATTTCTTGCAGTAACTAACGTTGAAATTTATGCAAAGAATTCTAACCAGCCTCCGAGAAGATATGAGTTTTTAGAAATTCATATGGATAAGATTTTAATGGTTCATCCGACTTCTCAAGCATTGTTTAGAGAGTCTCCGAAGACACAGGAGGATATTGCAAGGTTTAGAGAGTTGAGAGCCAAACTTAATCAAACGAAACCATTCTAAGTATTTTTAAGTATTACAACGGGGCGGGCTGCATTGCAGCCCGCCCCGTTGTAAGTTATACAATAATGTAGTTGTAAACCTGATTTATAACATCTCTGAATGCGTTGTGGTTTCCAAAGAAAACATATAATTCAGCCCTGTTTTCTCCTATCATCTGGAGAGCCGGAGTTTCCAGCGGCGGGCCGGCAGGGGTTGAACGAGCCGGATTATGAGGGTTGGAAATTGTGCCTGTTGCTCTCAGAATCGGAATCAGCAGATGATTTTTATATATCTCATATTGAGTCAAACCTTTTGTTACAACGCCGAGATTGTTTTTGTTCTCATCAATAATCAATCCTCTCTGCATCGGGGCGGTATTTGTGGAAGATTCTATGCCTCTTGCCTCTGGTAAATTTTCCCGAATGTTGTAATCCGGATTGAAATTTCGCTTAATTAAGATATTCATATCTTCGGAGAATACTTCTTTAATTTTTTCAGGTAATTCAAAACAAAGCTCAAGCAGGTGATTTTTCTGAGTGTTAATCCAATTGAATTCCAATTTTATAAAAGCAGCTTCTTTGTCCAGCGTAACTGTCAAAGGAACAATCTCCCACGGACCTTCAAAATCAATTTTTAAAGAAGCACGATTCTTGCCTTTCAGTATAGTTTTTGAGCGTAAAATTTTAAATTCGGTACCTTTATCATCCGCTCTCGGGCCGTTATTATAACTGTCTCCTTCGTCAACAAAATCTATAAGTTTGACAGGCACTTCATTTATAAATATCTGACCGGCTTTAATTTCAAGCTTAATATTGGAGTTTTCTATAGATGTATCAGTGATTTTTAAGTCTGTTAAACCTATAATCGGCATTAAAGCGCCGATTTCCTCTGGCGGAATATTTTCTACCTGTGCGGTATATGTTCCGATTTCCGTATAGTCCTCTGTAACAGGAATACGCTGGGTATCTGTGAGCAAG
Organism: Candidatus Gastranaerophilales bacterium; assembly: GCA_944326125.1. Lineage (GTDB taxonomy): Bacteria > Cyanobacteriota > Vampirovibrionia > Gastranaerophilales > Gastranaerophilaceae > CAG-196. The sequence continues at coordinate 5,806 of CALVCR010000112.1, forward strand.
TTTCTTTCAAAACCTTTAGAGGACGAAATCTTTTCATATCCCTCTTGAGGTCTTGCCGTTTTTACTTCAATTACACCTGAAAAATAACTATCAGAAAGATTTAAGATTTTATTTTCTTCCCGCCATTGCTCATCAATAATAGTTTGAGCTATTTGAAGAATTTTTTTGTATCGAATAATATTTTCGCTGTGCGTGTCATCTGTAGAACATCCGCAAATTCCGTCGTGAGCTTGGTTTTGGAGTAAAAGTTTATAGGCATATTCCAAAACTTTTGCATAGTTTTCTTCTGACTTTTGAAATTTAACAAATTTAGAAGCAAGATCAAGCTTGTGAGTACATTCTACATTCATCCTTTTTAAATCAAGCCTTGAAGAGTGCGTACCCGGAAGTATAAATGTTTTTGAATTATCTCTTAATTCATCATCAAATCTGAATTTCTCAAAATTTGATTGAACTCTTTTGAAGTATTCAAAAGGTGATGAGAGCTTTATATTGTAGTCTTCTTTTAAAATTTCATTAACTGCAAGAATCTGATCATTAATGTCTTTTTCTACGCCCAAATGATCCGCACCTATCGGGAAAAGCAAAAAGTTGCCTGATTTTTCTGATATTAAATCCAGATTCTTTTTAAGAATTTCAGCTTTTTTTTCAATATCACATTTTAATGAGAAAACATCCTGAAAATAGCCTCTTACAAGGTTAACTGTATCCATTCCGCACCATTTAAAATCAGACGGAAAATCTCCGCAGCCGCGCCAGACAATACATTTATCTATTCCAAAATCTCTGAGAATATCCGGAACATTTTTGCTGTGTCCGAAAGTGTCCGGAAGATATCCGATAAAATCAGTACAGCCAAAATCAAGAGCTGTTTTTATTCCTATTTCCAAATTCTTGGCAAAACAGGTTTTATCGGTTAAAAATTCATCCACAAGGCAATAAAAAGGTCCGATAAATAATTTTTTTGAGAAAATAAGGTTTCTTACAAGTTCCTCTTTTTCAGGCCTTATTTCCAAATAATCCTGTAAAGCAGCGACCTGTCCGTCAAAATAAAAACAAGGAATTTTATTAGCAGAAAGCAGATCAAGAACATTATCAAAAACACGCAGAAGGCGCATTCTGAATATTTCAAACTCTCTATACCACTCCCTGTCCCAATGTGTATGCAGATAGGCTATAACTTGTTTTCTCATACAAATTATGATACTCAAAATTATATGCAAGGTCAATTGCTTTCTAGTATTAACGGAGGATTTTTTAATTATTTTCTAAAGTAATAAGATTAGATGACCGTTTTTCATGTTGACTTTATCTAAAAAAAGATTAAAACCAAAACAGGTAAAACATAGGAGATTCCGGCTATGGGAATGGCAGCATCACAAGCGAGATATTTAGCACTCACGGCAAGAAAAACTAACTGTGAATATGAAGGACAGCAGATTAACCAGGCAAGAACTGCTCTTGCAAATCAGAGTGCAAATTTATTCAATCAGCTTTTGACGCTGGAAGTTCCGGTTGCACCGAAAACAACCGATTATACGGAAGTTCAGTACTCGTATTCAGACGGAACTAATGAATCTGTAATTGACAGCTGGCAGCAGCTTTCTTCTTCTGATCCTAATTATAACTATATAGTTAATCATTATTACTATGCTGATGTTTATACGGGATCGCAAAAGCAGCTTAATAATCCTCAGGTTCAGACAAAGGGTGAGGTTGTTGAAGATGCTTTTGATGGACAGGATCCTGTTGTAACGTATGACGCAAATAATGATACATATACTATAACTACTGCTGACGGACAGACAAGGACATATTCTGCTATAGGTTCTTTAGCAATGGATGAGAAGCTTGAGAATTCTTTGAGAGATTTTGAAGTCGCAAAAGGAATGGCAACTGCCGATGGAGCACTTACAACAGATGCTGTTTACGGCTATCAGGATTCAAATGGAACCTGGCATTTCTTTTTAGAAGATGAAGTTGCCGAGCCTAAGGATTATTCTACTGTTTATGTACCTTCAATGGTTGGGAATTCTCCGCTTACAGAGCTGGAAAATTTAACTGATGATCAAGCGGCGGAGCTTGCACAAATTATAAAAGATTTGCCGGATTCTTCTATGAAGGATTATTTAAGTCTTGATGCGGAAGGTAACCTTGTATATGACGGAAGCGGTATCTACTCGTTTGAAATGCAGGGTACAACTTATTATACAACGGAAGCGGATTTGTATAATAGTATGCAGACTTATGATGAATATGGAAAACCAATAGAAGGACAGCAGCAGCTTGCATATTACAATGCTTCTTATATAAAAACTAAAATAGAAGAAACTAATCATGCGCTTTTGGAAACAGATGAAAACGGAAGGTTTACTTCTGTTAAGTTTGATGATGACAGTGTTGTGTATACCTTAAATACGGAAACAGTAACTGATGAAGATGCGTATCAGGATGCTATGAATGAATATAATTATAAGGTTCAAGAGTATGAAAAAACAATCGCGGATATCAATGCAAGGACATCCATTATTCAGCAGGAAGACCGAACCTTGGAATTAAGACTTAAGCAGCTTGATACAGAACAAAATGCCCTTTCTACTGAAATGGAAGCTGTTAAGAAAGTTATCAGCGATAACGTTGAAGCAACATTCAAGACATTCTCTGATTAGTAAAGTATTTTTATTTAATCTTAACTTTACTCCTTGTTTTCAACGGAGTCTTCTCCTATATTTTCATCTTCATCAAGCTCAGAAGTTTTAAATCTCAGATAAAAAATTTCATTTTCGTAAATATAAAGTTCTTCTCCCTTTTCTATGTAAGAAAGAGGCGAGTCTTCATAAACCTGTACGGCTCCGGATTTTATTCGGTTGCCCTCTTCATTTTTTACCATTCCTTTAACAAGGGAAACTCCTTGGGACAGACCGTGGACAAAATATCCGCCGACTGTAGTTGCTGCGGACAAAGCCATTTTGCCCTTGTCAATTTCTCTTTTAGCTTTATACTTTGCGGTAAATTCAAAATCGCTAATCTCTTTGGTAACTCCATTTGCCGTATAAGATGTAGGACGGAGTGTAAAAGATGCATTTCTTTTGCCGCGTTTCGGGAATTTTACATCAATTACGCTTGCATCAACTATTGTATTAAGGTCAAATGTTACACCGTTTTCAAAACTTACATTATCAAGGGTTCTGAATCTCATTGTAGCAGGCGGCTTAGTTGAATCAAAAGGTGTTAATGCCTGAACTTCAACTGTTACTCCTGCATATGCCGGTATTGTAATTAAACAGAATAATAATACTAAATACTTTTTCATAATAATATTTAAACCTTTTTCCTGAGTTCTGTCAACACAAAAGAAAAACACCCCCAACTCTTGCCTTTTAAGCTTTTTTTTCGTATGATTTTATAGCAAGACTTAGTAAAAGGGGATATTTAAAATGAGCGGACATTCAAAGTGGTCTACTATTAAACATAAAAAAGCTAAAACGGATTCTTTAAGAGCGGCAGAATTTCAAAAATTTTCACGTGAAATTATTGTTGCATCTAAGCTTGGCGGTGGGGATCCTGCCGGTAACTTCCGTCTGAGAACAGCTATTGAAAAAGCTAAAGCTGCAGGACTTCCGAATGATAATATTAAACGCGCAATCGAAAAAGGCTGCGGCGGCGGTAATAATGAAAATTATGAAGAAATGATTTATGAAGGATACGCAGCCGGCGGTGTTGCTGTTGTTATAGAAGCTATGACAGATAATAAAAACAGAACGGCCGGTGATGTTAGAAGCTATTTCACCAAGTTTAACGGAAACCTCGGTGAAACAGGCTGTGTAGGATGGATGTTTGATAAAAAGGGCTGTATAACTTTTGATGCTGACTCTGTCGATTACGAGAAACTCTTTGAAGCTGCAATTAACCTGGATGCGGAAGATATTGTTGAAGAAGATGATGAATACAAGGTTTATACTTCGGTTCCGAACTTCCAAACCGTAACAGAAGGACTTGAAGCTGAAGGTTTTAAATCTAAAACGGCAGAATTTACCCGTATTCCGCAAAATACTATTGAGGTTACGGATGAAAAAACGGCCCAAAATATTATGAGGCTTTTAAATAAACTGGAAGAACACGACGATGTTCAGAATGTTTATGCTAATTTTGATATTAGCGATGATATTATGGAAAAAATAGATGTGTAAATAATTTTTAGGAGGGCACCCTATTATGATGAACATGATGAATATGATGAAACAAGCTCAAAATATTCAAAAAAAACTTATGGAAGCTCAAGAAGAACTTTCTAATATGAGTATTCCGGCTGAAGCAGGAAACGGTTCCGTTAAAGTTACATGTGACGGAAAAGGCATATTTAAATCAATTAAATTGTCTGCAGAAGCTATCAACCCTGATGATCCGGCTTCTGTTTCCGAAGATAATATTGAAATGCTTGAAGATTTAATCACAACTGCTTTAAACAAAGCAACAGAAGATTCCAAAAAGGTTATGGAAGAAAAAATGAAAGCTGTAACTGGCGGTGTTAGTCTTCCGGGATTAATGTAGAAAAATGATTTATCCTAGATCCATAGCAAGATTAATTGAACAATTTCAAAAATTCCCGTCCGTTGGTCCAAAATCTGCCCAACGGATGGCTTTTCAGGTACTCAAAATGCCTCTG
>CALVCR010000113.1 GCA_944326125.1 Candidatus Gastranaerophilales bacterium
TAAAAGCTAAATCACATTTTCCGGTATTAGAATTAAGAACCTCTCTGGCAACTCCGCCTTCTCCAAAACAGGTGGTAAGTGTTCTTGTACCGTTAGGATTAATCTTCAAACTTTGTATTGCATGCGGAGCCCTATTGTCAAAACGCCATGCTTGTATCATCTTTCCGCCATCAAGACCATGATAAGCCTTTTGCCATAAATTTTTTCTGAACATTTCGACACTTTTACCGCCTTGGAATGCGTTTCCAACATTAAAACCCATAATCCTATTCTCCAACCTTTTTCTTACATCTATATTTATGTAAAAACAAAGAAATAGAAATAATTGCATGATATGTTAAGTTTTATTACATTTTACAAATACAAAAAGAGACGGCATATTTTATACCGTCTCTTTTAATTTAAAACCAATCTATTTTCTTAAGAAATCAGGAATCTGAATTTCTGAGAAAGATGACATTGTAGGTGCCTTAGGAGCTGCGTTATTGAATGCTCCGGAGAAGAATTCGGCTGCGCTGATTGAGCGGTTTTCAACCTTTTCTTCAATAGGCATTTGCGAGCGGAGTTCAAATCCTGTTGCAATAACAGTAATCTGAATTTCACCCTGAATATTATCATCAACAACCGCACCGATAATAACTCTTGCATCATCAAGAACAGCGTCGTTAATAATATTTGTAGCATCTGTTACTTCATGAAGCGTCATATCAGGTCCGCCTGTAATATTAACAATTACACCGCTTGCACCGTTAATTGAAGTTTCAAGAAGCTGTGAGTTAATAGCAATCTTAGCCGCTTCAATAGCTCTGCCTTCGCCGGTACCTCTTCCGATACCCATAAGAGCAGAACCTGATGCCTGCATTACACTCTTAACGTCAGCAAAGTCAACGTTAATCAAGCCAGGAATTGTAATAATATCAGATATACCTTGAACACCTCTCAAGAGAACTTCATCAACTACGATAAATGATTCTTGAAGAGATACTCTTCTGTCTACTACGTCTAATAATTTATCGTTAGGAATAACAATCAGAGCATCTACAGATTCTCTTAATTTTTCCAAGCCCTGTTCAGCCTGGTTTTGTCTGCGTTTACCTTCAAAAGAGAAAGGTTTTGTAACAACACCGATAGTAAGTATTCCTAAATCTTTTGCAATCTTAGCTACGATAGGAGCAGCACCTGTACCCGTTCCACCACCCATACCAGCAGTAACGAACACCATATCAGCGCCTTCAATAGCCTGAGTGATTTCTTGTTGTGCTTCTTCAGCAGCTTTTTCACCAACCTGAGGTTCTCCGCCTGCGCCAAGACCGTTGGTCAATTTAGCACCAAGCTGAATTTTATTTTTGCAGGTTGAGTAGTTCAAAACCTGTAAGTCTGTATTCATAAGCCAGAATTCAACCCCTGTCAAACCTGACTTAATCATTCTGTTAACAGCGTTTCCGCCGCCGCCGCCGACACCGATAACCTTGATTTTAGCAGGGTTAATACCAGGTGCTGGAGTAGCTACGCTGTCGGAAGATTGTATATTGTAATTTGTATCAGATGATGTATCAACATCTCTTCTTCCAAAAATATCCGGTCCTAAATTGTCCACGATTTTTCCTCTTATTTATTTAACTATACTATTAACAACATAATAACATACTATTTTAAATAGAAAAAATTGTAAAGTTTTTTCGGGTATTTTTTGGGGTTATGTTAATATAAGTTTACATGACAAAACCATGTGCAGACAAGGTTTTGAGCCTACGCATGAACCAGCTGATTGAGTTTATGAAGCTGTTTTAATCCTTCTAAGGTTAATGACGGATTAACGCTGTCAAATTTTCTGGTCATATACTGTGAAATTAGTCCGCTGTAGCCTCCTGTTGCTACCACATAAGCTTTTTGTCCCAGTTCCTTTTCACACTGGGTAATCAAACCTTCTATTGCAGAAGCGGAACCTCTTATAACTCCCGATAAAAGCGCTGCTTCCGTGCAATTTCCTATAGCTTTTTCCGAAATTCCGGCTTCTATTCTCGGAAGCTTTGAAGTATTACGGTTTAAGGAACGGAACTGCATATTTAATCCCGGCATTATAACTCCGCCTACAAAATCTCCTTTGCCGTTTATAATATCAAAAGTGGTTGCAGAGCCTAAATCCACAACAATTGTCGGTTTCGGATAAGTAACATAAGCGCCGTAAGCATTCGCTATTCTGTCCGCGCCGACTTCTTCCGGTTTTAATAAATCAACTTTTACACCTAAATTAGAATTATTTGTGAGCAAAAAAGAATCTATTCCGAAAACTTTATCGGCAGCTTTTTTTAAAGGAATACTCAATTCTTCCACAACAGAAGCAATAATACATTCCTTAATCTCAAAGTTTTTACATAATCTTTCCAGCAAAACTTCATACTCATACTGAGGTAATTCCTTGTCAGATGCCATACGAAAAGTATCCGCAAGTTTTTCTCCGTCAAAAACTCCGAGAGTAATATTCGTATTCCCTATATCCATTGCAAGAAGCATTTACTACACTCCGTAATTATTTAATGTGCTGTCTAACATCAGCATCATTTCTTTCTGATAGTCCTTAGGATTAAGTATTACACAGGAATGTCCGTAACGCAAGAGTCTGGAAAATAAAAGCTCTTTATTTTCTCCATGGTTAGAAATTGTGCACCAGTCATCAAAACGGTATACATAATTTTCATTTTCTCTCAATGTATATTTATAAACTAAGTCGCCTGTTAACTTATAAATAACTACCTGATCGTTAATACGTTCTATAAATTTTTCCCGTAAAATTTCTAACCCGGCCAATCTTTCTTCGGCAATCATTCTGGTTTTATTCTGGAACTGCACATTAAAATATGTCTTTGAGTTATGACGATCAATAGATACAGGAATGCATTCCATTTCCATCTTTGCTTTAAACAGTAATCGTATTTTGCGTTTTTCCTGAATAGCTTTATCAAAAGCTTCATGAAAATATTTTGATGATTTTTTCTCTATTCTTACGATTTGTTTGTTTGAGAACTTATTTATTTTTTCCATAAAGGAATCAAAAATCTTATTTTGTCTTGAAGACATATGATTTCTGACAATAGTTTGCATATTGAAGAGCAAACCTTGCTCATCAGATGTCATATTTAAACCGAAAGGAATACGGGCAACCATGTATTTATTATGAATTTTCGGAATTTCAATTCCGCATTGCCTGCAAGTGTTGATATATTTACTTATAACACTGTTATTAAAAATCGGTTTGGTTTCGTTTTGATTTAGCTTTTCTATAAGCTGCTGCATAGTAAAATCGCCTTCAAGAAGAACTCCCAAAGTCTTTAATACCTGCATGCCGGAAAGGTTCTTTTTAACCGCGGGACTGCTCATCGTCATAAACCTCCCTCATATGTTGCAATTCCATAATAATTTTGTTTCTGAATTCTTTAGGCTCAACCACCGTGCATCTCGGCCCGAAAGATAATACACGCTGCGTCGCAAAAAACTCATTAAAATAACGGCCTTCAATTAAATACCCGTTCTCATTTGATTCAATAATTTTTTCTTCCGGCTCAAGAGAATCTAAACCAAAGCTGCGTAAATGATACTTGATAGTAAAAGCCGGTGTATCTACCCCGCCTTCCGACGGTTTTCTGCCCAGAATCTTTAATATTCGCTGAATATTCAGCACAATAGATTCACGCCTGCCATAATCATAACCATATAAATACAATTTGTCGTTTTTAAATACAATTCTCTGTACAGAAACTTGTTTCCTGCTCTTCGACTTCCTTGCCGGATTACTGTATTCAAGTTCAACAATGTTTTTATACTCTGCATCAATTATCAAATCTTTAACCATCTCGGTGTTAAAGTGTTTGAAAATCGAAAGTCCGAGAAGTTTTTCCTTGCTGTCATCATCACAAATTTTGTTTGCTATCTTCTGGAATAATTTATCATATTTAATAAGAAGATTGATGTCATTATTCTCTCTCAATCTTTTATAAATCTTTCTTAAAAGAGCAATTTCATCCTCCGCAAGATTTAAGCAGAACGGCTGTTTTAACAATACATACTTGTAATTAGTTTTTGCAGTAGCACGGGAAATTTTCCATCCCATATATCTCAAAGTATTTAAATCTATTCTTAAAATATCATTGGAACTGTCTTCGTCCAGAATATTTAATCTTAAAAACT
>CALVCR010000114.1 GCA_944326125.1 Candidatus Gastranaerophilales bacterium
GTTGTTAATTCGCTGAATTTTTTAATTTCACCGGCTTTAATTTCTACAGTTCCTTTACCGAGTTTTTTCTTTTCAGCTTCAACTAATTTAGCCAATTCATCGTCGTATGCTTTTTGTGCTTCAGTTAATTTTTTAGCAGCTTCGTTGTCGGCAGGTAGTTGACCTGTTGCAGTCTTGCTTTCTTCTTTGATTTTTGCAACTTTATCATCATATTCTTTTTCTGCATTTTTTACAGCTTCAACATGTTTCTGGGCAGTTTCCCAGAAAGTTTTATTTTCTGTATCTTTTTCAATCTGTGTTTTAAATGTATCTTCAGATTCTTTTAAAATATCGTCAAAAGATGTGTATTTTGGTTTTTTTACACCAACAGGGGATAAATAGCCTCCAACGCCCCCTACTGCGGCTCCGCCAATCACATAAGGTGTTACAGAACCTTGATTTTGCTGTACTTGTTGAATTGCTAATTCATCTGCCATAACTAATCGCTCCTATATTTAATTCACTATTTACTTATCATTTCAACTTACTTATATATCTTAACGTTTAAAGATTTTAAAAATTGCTATTAAAAAAACATTAAATTCTACAAGCTTTGCTAAAACTATTATATTTACTGAATTTTGGCGGTAAAACTTTTATTTACATATCTTTACAATGAGGTGTTCTATTACTTATTTTTAATACAAACCGGCATGTAAAAATAAGTTAGGCATGACAGAATAATGTTTCACATTGAGAGTTCATGTCTTTTAATTTTAGTTGAAAATACAAAAGAACTTGGATTTTATCCAAGCTCTTTTTATAACTGGGCGAGAAGAGACTGTCTTGAGTCTCTCGCAATAAACGTGTCTTCGGATTTTGCTTCAAAAAACGATGTTTTTTTAGCAAAAGTCCTTCGCACTCTGCTCGCTCCTCGCTCGAACTCTTAAAATGTTTCACATTGAGAGTTCTCGTCTCTTATTTCTAGCTGGATATACAAAAAAGACTTTGATTTTATCAAAGTCTTTTTTCAGTAAATGGGCGAGAAGAGACTCGAACTCTTACACCATAGGCGCTAGATCCTAAGTCTAGTGCGTCTACCAATTTCGCCACTCGCCCGAAAACTTTTCCGTGAGGACATTTGTTAATATATCAAGCCCAAACTCTTTTGTCAATTTTCAGCTTTTTAATTAATTGTTAACTTTTGTAACAAAATGTATAAGGTCTGAAATTAGAGATTTTTTATATACTTTATATATATGTAAGACAAAAGATGGAAGATATTAAGATGGTCAGCTACGGATTTAATACTATGAATATGCTTAATACGAACACCATAGGTTTCGGTAATATGCGTATGTTCATTGGCGGCCTTAACATGTTCGGTAACATGGTTGGTTCTTCCATTTTTACTAATTGTAACGGTTCTTTTAACTATGATGCTTATGCCGGTTTTCAAGTCGGCAGTGTTCTTATGAATATTGGCGGTGCTATACTTGGTCAGGTAATTCAAGAAAAATCCGCAAATTCTAACAAGACTTTAACAGCAAATGTTGAGGATTTAAATGGTAGAATCTCTGCTGTTGAAGAAGAAAAACGGGAATATGATGGCAAAGTGAAAGAACTTGAAGGCAAGAATGAAGAAGCTGAGGGTAATATTAATACTTATGAATCAGAGTTAAGTTCTCTAAAAGTTCTTGAAACAAAAGCTGCTGATGCCAAAAATCAAGCGTTTACAAATTTACAAAATGCAACAGCTGACAATAAGACAGAGCTTCAGGCTGCATATGATGCAGCGGTTAAGGCCTACAATGAAGCTGTAAAGAACAAAGAGAATAAAGAAAAAGAAATCGAGGCTCAGCAAGAAATCATTGATACTAATAACCTTAAGATAGAAGAACTTAAAGCTAAAATAGAATCATGCGATGAAGAGCTCGCTGATCTTAAAGCTGAACGTGATGCTATTCAGGCTCAGTTGGCAGAGCAAACTTTAGATAAGGCAGACGGTGTTAAATTAACCCGAACAACAACAGAAGAATTTGCTAAGTTATATGATATTGAAAATAATGATTATAAGGCTGGTTTTGATGCATCAAATGTAAGCAAGAGCGACTTAAGATATATAATAAGTCAGTATAGAACAAGTGAAAATGCCGAAACAAAAGAAAAATGGGCTAAGGTCATGAAGAAAATCTATAATGACACCAATCTTGACAGCAGCGTAAAAAGCGATAACATCAGAGCAGCATATAAGTTAATGTGCGAATAAAAAGAAAAATAATTAAATATTAACATTTGTAACAAAAAAGTCCGAACCTGAAATCGGACTTTTTTTATCGACTTTATATATATGTAAGATATAAGAAGAAAGACAGAATTATGGGCGCAATTTCAGACGGAAGCTTCAGAGATGTAGCAACTTATAATAAGCAAATGCGAGAGCTTTATACCCTTCAGAATGGCGGCGGGTATGAGACTCATTCTGTTTGGGGTTCTGCTCTGGCAACTGCGCTGCCTTCTCTTTTTATGACTTTGGGTTCAAAAATCGGAGCATCAGATGGCTCTGATGCAGAATCCGAAACCGGTGATTCTTCAAAGCTTGCAGAAGATATACAAGCTGATATAGATAATACCCTTAGTAACGTTGGCTGTTCTGATATTTCAGAAGTGCAAACTAAGCTTCAAACTGCACAGTCAGATTTGCAAAAAATAAATACAGATATTAATTCTAAAGAATCTCAAATTACGCAATTGAGCAAGCAAATATCTGAACTGACGAGAGTTACGGAAGATGAATATGATAGTCCTGAGTTGATGTTAAATAAAGCGAAAGCCGAGCAATTGAATGCACAAAAGGCTGCTCTTGAGGCAGAGCTGAAGGCCTTAAAAGCGCAACAAACTGAAAAAAAAGAGGAAGTTGAAAAGTACAGTCAGGCTTTGAATAATTTAAAAACTTTGCAAAAACAACTAAAAAAAGCAGAGGGCAGAGATGCTATTGAAAATCTTGTAAATAACGAATCAAAAGATTTTTCAAAGGCATTGACAGAACTTCGTGATGCTATTCAATCAGGAAATCAGGATTTGGTTAATACAAAAGCGTTGCTTGTTGAAGATGCATATAATAAATATCTGAAGGAACATCCTGATGCAAAGAACAGAACAATAGAAAGAGGCTATGATTCTGTTAAAAAGTATATTAAAGCGGCGAAAGAAACTAAGTAATGCTTATTGCATATAAAAGATATTATATGATATAATGCTCTCGTAAGAATTTTAGCGAGGTGTTTATATGAAAAGCAAAGGCTTTACTTTAGTAGAAGTTTTAATTACTTTAGCTATAATAGGGATTGTTGCGGCAATAATGTCACCTATTATTGGGGGGCTTATTCCTGATAAAAACAAAGCAATGGTGCTTAAGTTTTCTAAAACAATTACGGACTTGAATGCTGATATGTTAAATAATTCAAGTCTTTATTACAGCGGTGATACTAATTGTACCGGTTTGGATTGTCAGCAGCAACCTTTAGATTCCCCTTATAATGCAGATTCAAAGTACAAGGGTGCTACGAAATATCCGTATTTGTTAGCAGGGAATTTGCAGGTAATGAATGATCCAGAGGTTTCGGGGGCAAATGTTACATTTACAACGGTTGATGGTGTTGACTGGTTAATAGAATCAGCAACTTCAGGTAAAGCTGTTATTACACTTGATGTGAACGGTTCGGGTGCTCCTAATTGCTATTATTCAGCCTCTTGTCAAAAGCCGGATCAGTTCAGACTTCTGGTCGCTTCAACCGGGAAACTATATGCGGGCGATGCTTTAACAGAAGCTTATTTGAAGAATCCGACAAAATTGAATGATAAGAAAAATGATTTAAAAAATGCAGAAGAATCGGATATTGATTATACTACCGGCTATGAAGAATTGATAGATGATGTACTTGGAGTCGAATCAAAGACAGATAATTCTGCCGGAAATGACGATACAACCGGCGATGATGTAACAAATGACGATGGTGATGATAGTGGATCAAGTAACAATACTACCGGCGGTGGGGTTAAGGATCCTATTTTAGGCAATTTTGTACAATGGAACCCGGGAAATGGTGGCGGAAATATATCGCTTCCTCCGAATGAAGTTCTCCCTCCTACATTTGATCGTCCAAATGATGATTTTGAGTATCAGAGACCGATATTTCAAGGTGATAAGGCATATCAATAATTGAATAATAAAATTGAGAGTTATATTAAAAATTCGATTGAAACCAAAATATCTATATTAAGAAATGATACGATTTTAAATATAGTTGAAGGTTTATCAGAGTCTATATCGGAATCACTATTGAATTCCGGAAAGGTACTGGTTGCGGGTAACGGCGGCTCTGCCGCCGATGCCCAGCACTTTGCCGGGGAGTTGATGTGTAAACTATATAAAACTCGGGCCCCGCTTTCAGTGCTTGCACTTACTACGGATTCGTCAGTTATAACGGCCATTTCTAATGATATGGATTATAAATATTGTTTCTCCAGGCAAATTGAAGCTCTGGGGAAAAAAGATGATATCTTTGTGGGAATTTCAACGTCAGGGAATTCCGATAATATTGTTGAAGCCCTCAAAACAGCCAAAGAACTAGGGCTTGTTACTGCAGGTCTAACCGGCATAGATAAAGGCGCCATGGATGAGTTTTGTGATTACTTAATTAAGATTCCATCTTCTAATGTCCCGCAAATACAAGAGTCTCATATAATGATTGTACATATTTTAGCTATGTTGATTGAGGAAAACTTATTTAAACAGTAATCTTTATTTTATTTTTAAAGTATTCTATAGTTTCATTTAATCCGTCTCTGATGTCTACTCTCGGCTCCCATTTTAGTGAGTTCTTAGCCAGTGTGATATCGGGTTTTCTCTTAACCGGATCATCAGACGGAAGCGGTTTATAAATAAGTTTGGATTTTGAATCTGTTAATTTAATTATAAGAGTCGCAAGATCTTTAATTGTTCTTTCTTCAGGATTACCGAGGTTAACCGGTCCTGTAAAGTTAGGGGTATTCATCATTCTGATAAGCCCTTCTACCAGATCTGATATGTAACAAAAAGATCTGGTCTGATTTCCGTCTCCGTAGATGGTAATATCTTCTCCTCTTAATGCTTGAACGATGAAATTTGAAACCACTCTACCGTCATTAGGATGCATATTAGGTCCGTAAGTATTGAATATGCGGACGATTTTTATATCAGTACCAAATTGCCTTCTATAGTCGGTCATAAGAGTTTCGGCACAACGTTTTCCCTCATCATAGCAGCTTCTTACTCCAATTGGGTTTACGTTACCCCAGTATGATTCCGGCTGCGGATGTATTAATGGATCTCCGTATACTTCACTTGTTGATGCCTGTAGTATTGTTGCACCGTATTTGTTGGCAAGTTCAAGCATATTTATGATGCCCATAACGGAAGTACGTATTGTTTTAACTGGATTATATTGATAGTGTGGCGGACTTGCCGGACAGGCAAGATTATATATCTGGTCTATAACATTAAAATATTCTTCAGTGATATCATGTTCAACTAATTCAAAGTTGGGATGTTTATAAAAAGATTCGATATTTTCTATTGAACCTGTAAAAAAGTTATCCAGACATATTACATAATTCCCTTCATCTAGAAGTCTTTTACATAAATGTGAACCGATAAAACCAGCTCCTCCTGTTACCAGAATACGTTTCATAAAACAACACCCCCTGCTAATTATTTTAGCATAAAAACTTGATATCTTGTTCTCAATATTATATAATTTTTGCGTAGCTTAAGATAAGAAAGAGGACTTTATATGATGAAATTAAAAGGTTTTACTTTGGCAGAAGTTTTGATTACTCTTGCAATAGTTGGTGTTATTGCATCTCTGACTCTGCCGGCTTTGATGACAAATGTCTCTAAGTCAAGTGTCGGACCATCTCTGGCGAAAGCAGTTAATACAATGGAAAATGCTAATAAGATGATTCTTACAGATAATACTGCAAGACAATTAAAAACTATTTGTGCGGATGATTATATAGCTTGTTTGAAGAATTATGTTAATGGGACAATAATTTCTGAAGAAGTTAACTATTTACAGTATTCCCTTGCTGAGCAGGCTTTTTCAACATCCGGCGGGGAAGCAGGTAATTCCAGCGTAAAAGGTTTGATGACAAATGACGGTATTGTTATTTATCAGACGGCTGCGCCTTCGGATGATCCGATTGAAGGAGCTTCCGGTGCATATTACGGAAGGTATTATACCGTATATGTAGATACTAATGGTTACAAAAAACGGCCAAATGCTGTAGGAAGGGATACATTTGAGTTTTATGTTGACTTGAACGGAGCTGTTATTCCTTATGGCGGACAGTTATATAAGGATTATACCGGCGGTGATTCGGTACTCTGGGAAACAGGATGCCTGAAGAGCGGTCCTACTGACGGAGCCTCTTGTACAGGTTCTGTTGTAGATAATGGCTGGAAAGTTGAATATTAATAAAAATAAACAAAAAATGCGGGTGTTTTTAACACCCGCATTTTTTGTTTTGATCGTCTTCCGCTCCTATTCTGTGAACGCGTATAAAGTTGGTTCTGCCTGAAATAAGTTTTGGAATAGACCCGATAATTATAATGCGTTCATCCTTCTTGAAAGAAGTGTTTTCCAGAATATATTTATCAATTTCTTTAAGAATAGCTATATCTAAGACAGCATCCCATTCTTTATGGCTCGGTGTAATTCCCCAGTAAAGATTAAGTTTTCTACATGTTTTTTTAAGGTCAGAGATTGCTATTATGGGAACTGACGGTCTTAATTTTGCTAAGAGTCTAGGAGTGTACCCCGTGTGGCTAAAGGCAAGAATTGCTTTAGCATGTAAATCTTGAGCCATTTTTACAGCTGCATTGGCAATTGCCTGAGGTGAAAGTTCATAATGCTCATTAATATCCAGAATTAAATTTGAGAGACAGAACTGGCAGTTCTCTGTGTTATTTGCAATTTCTCTCATCATAGAAACAGCTTCTACAGGATATTTGCCCATCGCGGTTTCACCTGAAAGCATAACTGCATCCGTACCGTCCATAATTGCATTTGCAATATCACTTGCCTCTGCTCTTGTAGGAATAGGTTCTTCTATCATTGATTCCAGCATTTGAGTAGCTACTATACAGACTCTTCTTTGTTTAATAGCTTTATCAATAATAACTTTTTGTATAATAGGAACTTCTGCCGGCGACATTTCTATCCCCAGATCCCCTCTTGCAACCATTATTCCGTCTGCTTCATATATTATTTCATCAAGGTTTTTAACAGCTTGTGGTTTTTCTATCTTGGCAATAACCGGAATTTCGCCACCAATTGATCTGATATATTTTTTAGCCATAATAACATCAGTTGCTTCTCTGACAAATGATTGCGCAATATAGTCGGCATTATTTTCTACTGCAAATTGGATAAATTCTTTATCTCTTTTAGTTACAGCATCAAGGCTTGCGGTTGATCCGGGAAGGTTAATACCCTTTCTTGGCTTTATAACTTCACCGTAAAGAACTTCTGTATAAACTTTGCCGTCTTTAACATCGCATACACATAATCCGACTTTACCATCATCAAGGAGAATCTTATCCCCTGTTTTTACGTCATCTGCGATTCCCTCATAGTCAACCGGAATAAAGTCAGAGTTTTCTTCATATTCTCCGGCTTTGAGAGTTAGTTTGTCTCCGCATTTGATTTCAATAGGCGAAGGAATGTTTCCAACACGTATTTTAGGACCTTGCAGGTCTATCATAAAAGGTATATATAAACCAAGTTCATCTGATACTTTTCTTATATTTTGAATATTTTCCAAATGACCTTCCATGTTTCCGTGGGAAGTGTTAAGCCTGAACATAGAAGCTCCTGCTAAAGTTAATTTTTTTATCATCTCATATGATGAAGTTGCAGGCCCCAGTGTTGCAACAATTTTTGTTTTACCTTTCTTCATACTATTTATCTCCTCGTAAAATCTTAAAACACACTAATTATATTTGAAAAAAATTTTCATGTATACAATTCTTAATATTAAACGCAATTTTTTTTACAAATTTTTCTTTTATATAATATGGGGAATTTTTAAAATAGGAGATTTTGTAAATGGTGGATATTGCTGCAGAAAATAAGTACATTAGTTATGTTATGAATAAGATTTCTACAGATAATGTTGAAAAGGAGTCTTATACTGTTCAAAAAGGTGATAATCTATGGAATTTAGCAAAGAAAGAATTAGAAAAAACCGGTAAGGCATCTAATCAAGAAATTAGTAATTACATGTTATTGATTGCTAAACTAAACGGTTTGGATACTTATGAAAAGATGAATTCTCTTAAATATGATCAGACCATTTTTATGCCTGATACCGATGTTAAATCTGCTAGAGAATATATCGGGCTCGAATCTGTTCAAAAAGAATTAACGGCTGCTGAGAAAAGTTTATATCAGACACTTGAACTTCTCAAGTCTGACGAAGTAGAAATTACAAAAAGATATAGCGGCGCTTCTGATGTAGAAGTGTATATTGCACAAAAGGAAGATAAAGACATAGGTTTTCCAACGACTGCTGCTTCAATATATACCAAAGGCCATGGCAAAGATATGAAAATTTTGCAATTTGCTTTTGAAGATTCTGAAGAAAATATTCAACCGGAGCGCCTCGACTATACAATGTATGAGAACGGGCAGATAGTTAGAAGTTCTTACTCAAGATATTCAGCAGAAAAAAACGGTGCGATTAAAAAAATTGATAATCTTGGTGAAGTTACAAATACCTTGAAAGACATTCTTTCAACAAAAGCTCTGGATTACAGTATAGGAACGACAATATCTTTAAATATGTAATAAAAAACAACAACCGGATTACATTGCTGTCTGGTTGTTGTTTAAGAAATCGGGATGACAGGATTTGAACCTGCGACCCCTTCGTCCCGAACGAAGTACGCTACCAAGCTGCGCTACATCCCGATAAAAAAGTATTCAATTGTCAAACGGGTTGTTGAGCGTACTTGAACGAAGTACTACCTCTCCTCAAATGTGACATTTAGTCACATTTTCGTCGGCAGAGTCAAGCTGCGCTACATCCCGATACATAAATTAATATCAATGTACATTTCTATTCTAGTATTAAAATATTTGCTTGCAAGGGGTATCTTTTATTAAAAAGTGAGAGAATTAGATAAAAATTAGGTAGGAATTCCTCTTTTAAATCTCCTTAAAATATTGATAATAAAAATATAAACATTTTGAGATTTTTATCGCGAAAGGAGATTGTATTAAAATGAAAGTGTTGTTGATTAATGGTTCCCCTCACAAAAATGGATGTACCTATACTGCCCTGAATGAAATTGCAAAGACTCTTGAGTCTGAAGGGATAGGTGCGGAAATCTATTTTATAGGAACAGACCCTATTTCTCCATGCAAGGCTTGCAGAGCATGCGCAAAAATCGGGAAATGTGTAATAAAAGACAAAGTAAATGATTTTATTGACTATGCGGCTGATTTTGACGGCTTTATAATTGGCTCTCCCGTCCACTATGCAAGTGTAAGCGGTTCTATTGCACCTTTCCTTCACAGAGCGTTCTTTGCCTGCTTTATGTCAGGAAGAGGTAATGTATTCAGACTTAAACCGGGTGCTGCTGTTGTAAGTGCAAGAAGAGCCGGTACTACAGCTACACTGGATCAATTAAATAAATATTTTACTATTACAGAAATGCCTATAATTTCTTCCCGTTACTGGAATATGGTTCACGGACAAAATCCGGAAGAAGTTTTGCAGGATAAAGAAGGTATGCAGAATATGAGGATACTTGCTAAGAACTTTGCATACTACCTTAAGTGTAAAGAAGCCGCTGCAAAGGCAGGGATAAATCCGCCGGAGCCGGAAGAAATTGAATTTACTAATTTTATCAGATAAAAGGAGATATCTATGGAAACAGTTAAATTGAATAATGGCGTTGAAATGCCGATTTTAGGTTATGGTGTTTACCAGGTCGGCCCTGCTGAGTGTGAAAGATGTGTCAGAGACGCAATTGATACAGGTTACAGATTAATTGATACTGCGCAGTCTTATTTTAACGAAGAAGGTGTTGGGAATGCGATAAAAAATTCAGGAGTTAAAAGAGAAGATTTGTTTCTTGTAACAAAAATATGGATTTCCAGATCCGGTGATGAAAAAGCAGCTGCTTCCATAGATGAATCTTTAAGAAAACTTCAAACAGATTATGTAGATTTGTTGTTAATTCATCAGCCTTTTGGAGATTATTACGGAACCTATAGAGCTATGGAAAAGGCTTATAAAGCCGGTAAAGCCCGTGCAATTGGCGTAAGTAATTTCTATCCGGACAGGTTTATTGACTTATCTCATTTTTGCGAAATTCAGCCTGTCGTAAATCAGGTTGAAACTCATGTTTTCCAACAGCAGAAGAAAGCTCGAGAAATCATGAAAAAGTATAATACTCAGATTATGTCCTGGGGCCCTTTTGCGGAAGGTAAAAATAATATGTTTAAGAATGAAACCCTTGTTTCAATCGGCGAAAAATACGGAAAATCTTCAGCGCAAGTCGCTCTGCGCTTTCTGACACAGGAAGGAATTGTTGTAATTCCGAAATCCGTTAAGAAAGAACGTATGGAACAGAATTTGAATATTTTCGATTTCAAATTGTCACCGGAAGAACTTGCTGAAATAAGAGCTCTGGATACCGGAAAGAGCCTTTTCTTCTCTCACTATGATCCGGAAACAGTTGAAATGATAATCAATCTCACAAGATAAGGACCCTGATAAAATGAAAATGTACTTTTTTATAATTGCGTTAATATCTTTTTTCTTTGCTTTTTTATCACAGATAATCTTTTCGTATGATAAAAACGGTAAGTTGTTTTATAAGAACCATTTGCGATAAAGTCTCTGTGCTGCCATAGAAATATGGCAGCCTTTATTTTAGAATTAAAAAATGCTGAATAATTATATTACATACTTAAATTTTCTCAATGAGAAATTGGATAAATTTTTTAGACAGCAAAAGCCTTATGTTTTCTGTAAAAAAGGCTGCTCCAGGTGCTGCCGGAATGCGCAATTCCCTTATACATCAATAGAAATGACTTATCTGCTTCAAGGTTTGATGAGACTGGATAAGGAGACTCTTAATATTATATCTGCTAAGGTTGACAGAATATTGGAAGAGGAGAAAATCTTTCAAGGAGAACGTTTTAGGTATGATTGCCCGTTTCTTATAAATGATGCTTGTTCTGTCTATGAATACAGAGGTATTGTGTGCAGAACTTTCGGACTCCCGACTCAAGCTCCCGACGGTGCACTTCTAATTCCGTTTTGTTGTTATGAAGGTTTGAATTATTCCAATGTTTTTGATATTGATAAGAATAAGGTGTCGGAAGAAAAGGTTAGGGCTCTAAATCCGGAATTTGAGCCGTACGGGTACAATATAAGCTACGAATATCTAACGAATCCGGATTTTGAAAGAGGGTTTAACTTCTCTTTCGGCGAAAGGAAACCTCTTATTGAATGGTTTAAAATGAAAGGAAATATGAAATAGGATGAACAGGCTGGCATCAGCATTCAGAGCATTAAAATACAGAAATTTCAGATTGTTTTTCCCCGGTCTTGTAACTTCTCAAGTCGGAATTTGGATACAGAATGTTGCATTGAGCTGGGTTGTTTATGATTTGACTAATTCTCCGTTTATGATGGGGTTGATTATGTTTTTCAATACGATCCCGTTGTTTCTCGTGACTCCGTTTGCCGGAGTAATTATAGATAAGTTTAACAGGCATAAGCTCTTAAAAATGATTCAGATTCTTTTTGCTCTGCAATCCTTTTTAATTGCCGTATGTGCATTGAGCGGACATCTAAGGATTTGGAATATTATTTTATTGGGCGTCTTTTTAAATACGATAGCTGCAATTGACACTCCTTTAAGGCAATCGACATATATTCATCTTGTTGATGATAAAAGGGATTTGAGTAATGCTATTTCACTTAACTCTGCCTGTTTTAACGTAGCAAGACTTGTAGGGCCGGCTCTTGCAGGCGTTCTTTTATCATTAGTCGGTGCGGGATGGTGCTTTGCAATTAACTTTATATGTATTTTCCCTTCTGTAATCCTTGTTGCTATGATGAAATTTGAGGATAAAAAATCAGAAAAAATTAAAAATACAACAATTTTAGACGGTTTAAAAGAAGGCTGGGAATATGCTTTTAGCTCAGAGCAAATACTTACTCTGCTTGCTTTTATCGGCTTATTTGCTTTTATTGCACTTTCTTATCCAATGCTTATGCCGATTTACACAAAAGACGTTTTGCAGGGAGATTCAAGAATCCTGGGCTATGTTATGAGTTCTGCCGGTATCGGCGCTTTATGTTCTTCTATTTTTCTGGCTGCTAAAACTACCTTGCGAGGGTTAAAATACATATTGTGTTTGGGGGCGCTTCTTTTAAGTGCGGCATTTATCTGTTTGGGATTTACTGAAAATGTAGTTCCGGCTTGTGTCTTTATGTTTTGTGTAGGTTTTGGTATGACATCTGCCATGACTCCTGAAAATACTCTTTTACAGTCAATTGTCGATGATGATAAAAGAGGCAGGATAATGAGTATTCACACCATCTGTTTTACCGGTGTTACCTCTTTGAGTAATTTTGTTGCAGGTTCAATTACTCAGGTTATTGGTATTTCCAATGCTATGATACTATTTGGAAGTGTTTTATTTACGGCAGCACTCTTCTTTACGGTAAAATTCTACCATATGCAGTTTCAGTCGCGCTTGTTCTGATATGTGGCTTAAGAAGTTGCGGACAGGCTATTTAGGCCTGTTAATCAGCTATGTTTTGTTTCGATTTACTGACCCTAAGTCATTGACTTTAAGTCAATAATATGATAATATAAAAATATAAACAGGAGTATTGTATGAATAAGAGACAAATTGCGGCACAAAATACAAAAAGAAAGCTTATTTCAACGGCTTTAGAATTATTAAAGGAAAAAGGCTTTGATGCGATTAATGTTGAAGATATTACTAAAAAGGCAGGGGTTGCAAAAGGAACCTTTTATACATATTTTAAGCGCAAGGAGGATATAGTTTTAGATATCAGCCGTGTGCCGTTTAGTGAGATAGCGGAAGAGTTAGAAAAAATGGACGGTGTGGATATTATTGAAAAACTTACTTATTATTTTCACCGTTTTATGGAGTGTGTTGAGTATGGAGGTATTCATATTTGCCGTCAATGGACAAGAGATGTTTTAGATCCGAATTCTGTACCTGAAAATAAAGACGGGCAGAAGTGGGCTTATGATTATGAGATGCTGAAGGATATTTTAGGTTCTGCTGTTAAAACAGTTGAATTGAGGAGTGATACGCCTGTTGAATTATTAGCACATATTATCATAAGTGAACTTTACGGAATGATGACTTGCTGGTGTATGTCAGACGGCGAGTTTGAGCCGCTTGAATGGACTGAAAAGTTTTGTAAAGTGCAGCTTAAAGCTATTTTTGAACCATATTTAAAATAAGGAGGTAATCTATGAAATACAGAAAATTGCGTGATATTGAAGTTTCTGCAGTCGGTATGGGATGTATGGGCTTTTCTCATGGCTACGGCGCTCTCCCTCCGGAAGAAGAATCAATAAGGTTAATGAGAAAAGCATATGATCTGGGTTGTACTCTTTTTGATACAGCGGAAGCTTACGGACCTTATGTTAATGAAGAACTGGTCGGAAAAGCTGTTAAACCTTTTAGAGATAAAATTATTCTTACAACAAAATTTGTTCCGGTATCCCAGCCTGGACAGGAGATTCCGGAAGGTAAATTGAGTAAAAAAGGTGTGACAAATGCCTTGAACGATTCACTCAAAAGGCTTCAAACAGATTATATTGATATTTATTACGAACACAGGGTTCCTTTGGATTCCAATGTGGAAGAGGTTGCAGAATGGATGGGCGAATTTATAAAAGAAGGTAAAATACGCGCCTGGGGACAGTCTCAGTCTACTGAAGAACAAATAAGAAAGGCTCATTCAGTAACACCACTTACTGCAATACAAAGCGAGTATTCAATGATGGAGAGAATGTTTGAAAAAGATGTCATTCCGACATGTCAGGAATTAAATATAGGTTTTGTGGCTTTTTCTCCTATGGCGAGCGGTTTCTTGAGCGGTAAATATAATAAGGATACTCAATATAAGGGAGATGATGTAAGAAGGGTTATTACAAGATTTAATCCTGAAAATGTTGAAAAGAATCAGCCGCTCTTGGATTTATTACACGCTGTTGCGGATAAAAAAGGTGTAACTCCTGCTCAGTTATCACTGGCATGGATGCTTCACAAGTATCCTCATGTTGTGCCGATTCCGGGTATGAGAAAGGATGAAAGAGTTATCGAAAATCTCGGCGCCGCAGATGTTATCTTAACAGATGAAGAATTTAATAACATAGAAACAGAACTAAATAAGATAACAATCTATGGCAACAGAACCGACGAGGATATCCATAAACTCGGTTCAGTAAAAGCACGTGATTTTAATTAAGAATTCTTTATTATTCTAATTCTTTCCAATTACACTGACAGAATATTTTTTCAGATCCAGAACAATAATTCTGTGGTTAAGTAAATCAGGTATATATAGGTGTCGGCCTTTAGCTGCGATATTTGCGGGGCCGATACCTGATTCCTGAAATATTATTTCTTCTTTTTTTGTTTTTGTATCAATTGCTATAACAGCTTGTCTTGCCCAATCAGAGACGTAAAGCGTTTTCCCTGATATAGCTAATCCATCATAGAGTCCCGGGGTTGTATTAAATTTTTCCACAGAAGGTTTGGTTTTATCTTGTACAACATAAATAACATTTTCTTCTTTAATATTTGTATAATCTTTTGGAATAGAAGCAATGTAAACCGTTTTGCCTTTGATTACAATGCCGTTTGGAGAAGGAACATCTACCCATTTTTCAGGCTTTAATTCTTTTTCCTTAAGGTTAATTTTATAAATCCTATCCGTGTTTGTAACTGTTACATATAACTCATCTTTAGAAATATCCATAGCATTTATAACAGTATCCTCTTTCGGAAATTCTATTTTCTGGGGGGGTTGTTTCAAGTTTCTGAGATTATAGATCCATATTTTGTCCCTGTCGCATACATACAAGTTTCTTTTGTGAACAACAGTTGCTGTCGGCTTTTTTAAATTGCCGTCTGCCGGAATAAAGTTTCTTATTCGATTATTTTTATAAAAGAGGATAAAGCCTTTGTTTATTTTTTCTTCACCTCTCATTGTTTCTGTTCCGTAATTGGAAATTAAAAGACCTCCTTTATATGGCATAACACTTTCGCTGAAGCGTATTTCCGGCGCTGCAAGCGCCAAACACTGTGCCAAAATAAGCAGAGATAACACTAAAAATCTCTTCATATACCCTCCAGACTACATTCTAGCAATATTTTTGCTGTTGTGTAAAGGAGTTTACATAAGATTTACAAATCCTAAAGCCCGAGTTTTTGATTAAGTTTAAGTTCTCTGATTAATTCAAGGACTGAAAGAATTTCTTCAAACATAGTATTAAAAGTTTGTTCGGTAGTTCTTCTATTCATTTCAGTCATAGAAAACAAATCTTTTCTGGCATCAATTGCAATAACAATCTTATTATTTTTAAAAGCTGCCCTCATATATTTTTTATTAAAAGTATAAGTTATAGCAAAGCAAACAGCTCCGAGCATAACCGTTGCAAATATTAAGAAAACACCGACGATTGAATAAGAGACTATATTTTGAAACGATAATGAGGTATCAAATTCACAGATTTTAAATTTAACGCCCATATATCTTCCTGTTATCATATCATCAATGCATTATCCAGCCTCAGCTCGCTCACGCTGAACACCTGAACAAGACAAAGTCTTGTCAGGGGTTCCTTCTTCCTCATCCGAACAAGCCAAAAGAAGGAATACAGCAAGTGCATTCCTTCTTTTAGCGGCGGTAAGGGGAATTGAACCCCTGTTTGGAGAATGAGAATCTCCCGTCCTAACCACTAGACGATACCGCTATATAAAAAGTTCCCAATAAAAAAATGGCTGGGGCGGAAGGATTCGAACCTCCGGAATGGCGGGACCAAAACCCGCTGCCTTACCACTTGGCGACGCCCCATCAGCCACCATATTATAATAAAATATCAAGTTTAAATGTCAAGAGATTAAATCGTGAATTGTGAGTTGTGAATCGAAAATCGTAGATTTTAAACTGTTCAGCAGGTTAAAATA
This sequence comes from Candidatus Gastranaerophilales bacterium, assembly GCA_944326125.1. Classification (GTDB taxonomy): domain Bacteria; phylum Cyanobacteriota; class Vampirovibrionia; order Gastranaerophilales; family Gastranaerophilaceae; genus CAG-196. Next base: position 16,287 of record CALVCR010000114.1, read on the forward strand.
ACTTGTTTTATGCTGTCTAATTTAGGAGAAGTGAATCTCGAACAGAGGATTGCAGGTTAAAAATAAAAGGGCTAATCTTTTGATTAGCCCTAAAACTTATACTACACACTACACGATATCTAGCTATTTATGTTGTACTTGGTTTTGTAATCTGCCATACAGCGTCGCCGATAAGTCCGACCAGAGCCCCTGCAACAGCAGCATTCTTAGCAAATTTCCAGTTCATTTTTAGTGTTCCTGGGAGCTTGAGGGTGTCTTTTAATTTTTTAGGGAGTATGCTTACCCCGGCTTTACCGATACCATTAATTAGAAGTGATGCTCCACCACCAGCAATTGCACCATATGCACTATACTTGGCTGCGTGAGCTACACCGCCGCCTATAGCACCGATGGTTTTTGCTGTATCTTGACTTCCTTTCTGATCAATTCTCAAACCAAAGCAGTGGTTTAATGTCTGATCAACATATTTTTCTGATGAACCCGGCTTGAATTGCTTTTTGAAGCCTGTTGTCATAGCACTTCCGCCATACTTTTTGATATCATTTCTTAAGTCACTTTTGCAGACTGTGTTATAGACCGCTTCAATTAATTCTGAGGCTGATGTTTTAGGATTATTAAATCCGTTTCTTTCATTAAGTTCACCTTTATATGTCTGATATATTGCGGATTTTAATTCGTCAAATTCCTGACAGATACCATCTTGGTCACCTTCTACAACTTTGTCACGCAAGTTCTGGATACCTTGCATTACATCAGAGTTTGTTAAAACTTTTCTGATTAAAGCTGAATCGGTTTCTCGGTTAGCTCTTACATCATTCTGCAATAACATTGAATGCATATCTGCAGAGTGCTGCATTTGAGAAGATTCAATATCCTGCTGAGTATAAGCCATCATTAAAGGATAATTTATTCCCATCCCATATCCGTATGGTGAATACATTCCGCCCATACCGTACATCATATTATCATATGAGGTAAATGTTCCCGGTGCACTTAATGCTAAGTTGCCGAGCCCGTAACCTATCCCAGATATCGGTAATGCCATAATGACCTCCTACCAAAATTTAACTAACCTTTTTTACCTTACATATTAATAAAGTATTTCTGTATTTCTAAATTGCTTGTTTTATGCTTTTTGCTTAATAAAAGTTTACAATTGTTACATAAGCCTTTTTGCTGACTTTGTTGTATTATATACATATAAAAGGGGAGTGCTATGAGGATTGAAGCAAAAAATCTCGTTAAAATATATGGGGACAGAAGTGTAGTAAATGACATTTCTTTTTATATGGATAAAGGTGAAGTAGTTTGTCTTTTAGGTCCTAACGGAGCCGGTAAAACGACCACTTTTTATATGATTGTCGGTCTGGTTAAGCCTAATAAAGGTAATGTTTTCATAGATGGAAAAGATATTACAACCTGGCCAATGAACCTGAGAGCAAAAGCCGGGATTGGTTATTTACCGCAGGAAAATTCAATTTTCAGAAAGTTAACAGTGGAAGAAAACATTCAACTTGTGCTTGAGATGAACGATAAGTTAACTGTCAATGAGAAAAAAGCGAAACTTGAAGAGCTTCTTGATGAATTTGGTGTTGCAAGATTGAGAAAGTATCCTGCAGTTGCGCTCTCTGGCGGTGAAAGAAGAAGGGTTGAAATTGCACGCGCTCTTGCTGCAAGTCCTGATTTTATGCTGCTTGATGAACCTTTTGCCGGTATTGACCCTATTGCAATCGGTGAAATTAAGGATAATATTAGAAAAATTTCCGCAGAAAAAGGTCTGGGAGTTCTTATTACTGACCACAACCCTAAGGCTACACTTTCTATTACAGATAGAGCCTATGTAATATTTGACGGTAAAATTAAGATTCAGGGTAAAAGTACCGATGTTGCAAATGATCCGGTTGCGAAAGAATTTTATCTTGGAAAGGACTTCAAACTCTAGTATGAAAAAACTGTTTACTGTATATGACAGATACATTTTTATGCAGGTTCTTGTGACAACAATTGTTGCAATTCTGTTGTTTACTATAGTTTGGATTGCTCCGGAAATGCTTTTAAATACTATTAAAAAAGTATTGGCCGGTGAGTTTGGGCCTAAGACAGGGGTGCTGATTCTTTTTTATGAAATACCGAAGATTCTTGGAAAAGCTTTTCCTGTCGGACTTCTTCTGGGCTCTCTATTTACATTTGATAAGTTAAGTAAAGATTCGGAGCTTACTATATTTAGGGCTGTAGGGATGTCATTTTGGAGGATTCTGGCGCCTGTTCTTGTATTGAGTTTAATTGTTACATATCTGTGTTTTGTAACTTATGATAAGCTGATACCGTTTTCCTGCCAGAAGCTTTTGGATATAAGAGGCGGCCGAACTCTTACCCAGTATATTTATACTAAAAAGGATGAAAATAATAATCCAAAACAGGCTGTTGTTGTATCAAGATACTTTAACGGAGAGATGTCCAATGTTATCGTAATGAATTTCTCAAAACAGATATTTGATGATCTTCACGGACTTTCTAATGTTCTTGTTGCTGAAACAGGGCATAAAGGGGTAAGTCCTAATGGACTTTCAAGCTGGGTGCTAGAAGATGTTACTTCATACGATATTAGTGAGGAAGGCATTTTCAAGACTATTAAAAAAATTGATAGAGTGGATATACTAGAAGGCGAAGATTCTGAGAATGCCTATACAATTATGATTAATTCCACGAAGCGCGACAGAGATATCAATAATAAGGATCTTAAACATTATGTATCTTTGCTAAAAAAAGAAAATCTTGATGAAGATTACAGATTGATGCTTAATAAATATCTTCAACGCTTTTTCCATCCTTTTGTTTGTGTATTATTGGCTGTTATGGGCTGCTTGCTCGGATTCAGTAAACCTCGTGAGCAAAGGTTAATAGGTTTTACTATTGCAATCGGGTGTATATTTGTTTATTATATAACTCTGCCTTTCTTTGATCTTTTGGCAGAAAAAGGCGTTCTGCATCCGCTTATTACGGCAGCATTCCCGCCGCTGGCATTTTTATGCGCTATAATTGCATTCTACAAATCGAGGGATTTATAATATGAAAATTAAAACGGGTTTATTATTGTTTTTTTTAATGTTTGCAGGTTCTGTTTGGGCTGCTCCAATCGATGTTCAATATGAGGATGGTATTTATCATATTGTTTTGTCGGGGGAAAAGATGAAAAAACAGGTTCAATTTGTTTCATCTTCAAATCTTATTACCAATAAAGAAGCCCACAATAATGCTCAATCGCAGCTTACTATCAATGCCGGATTCTTTGATCCTGATAATCAGAAGTCTGTTTCTTATGTTGTTAACGATTACCAAACGGTAGAAGACCCTATATTTAATGAAAATTTAATGACAAATCCGGTTACAAGAAAGAATTTACGTTTAATATTGAATAGAACGGAATTCCGTGTTTTAGACTGTGACAGTAAATTAAAATATGAAATTGCTCCTCATAATTCAAAACTGGATTTTTTGTGCTCGATAAGGACGTCAGCTCAAGGAGGTCCGCAGCTGCTTCCTCAGTTAAGACTTGAGGAAGAATTCTTTTTAGTCAAAGATTCTGAAGGAAATGTTGTACGAGAATCAGCTTCTGTTCTGCAAAAGACACCAAGAACTCTTATCGGGCTAAAATCATTAGAAAAAGGCGCACAGGAGATTCATATTTTTATTGTAACAAATGAACATCCTATGGATATCTATGAAGCCAGAGATTTATGCGCAAAATACGGATTAGACAGTGCAATGGCTTTTGACGGCGGCAGTTCAACTTCTCTGGATTACAAAAAAATTCATGTCGTTTCTACTCAGGACTCCGGAGATACAGGCCGCGCTTTAAAATCTTTTATGCTCGTGAAAAAAGGCAAATAGCGGTATTGGGGTAAATTGGGGGTAATAAATATTGTTATAAAAAAACGGATTGGAAAATTTTTCCAATCCGTTTTTACAAATAAATGTCAAACTACTTGATTTCAACAGTAGCACCAGCAGCTTCAAGCTGTTTCTTGATAGCTTCAGCATCTTCTTTCTTAACGCCTTCTTTGATAGCTTTAGGAGCACCATCAACTAAATCTTTAGCTTCTTTTAAGCCAAGACCGGTGATAGCTCTAACTTCTTTCAATACAGCGATTTTCTTATCAGCAGGAACTGATGCTAAGATAACATTAACTTCAGAAGCTTCGTCTTCACCTGCAGGAGCAGCACCAGCAGCAGCCGGAGCAGCAGCTACAGCAACAGGAGCAGCTGCAGATACGCCGAATTTTTCTTCCATAGCTTTTACTAATTCAGCAGCTTCTAATAAAGTTAATTTTTCAATTGATTCTAAAATTGCTTCTACACTCATGATTTTCTCCTTTTATTTCTTTTTTAGTAGTTGTAATACGTTTTAGTTTTAGCTGTTAGGCTGGCAATAGGTATTTCCCCACCCTAAGCTGATCTTTGGTCTCTGACAGCTGCAATAGCTCTAACAAGAGATGACATAACAGCGTTGACAGAGTTTGCGATACCTGAAGCAGGTGAGTTGATGCATCCAAGCATTTTTGCGTAGATTTCTTCTTTTGAAGGAAGAGTTGCCAATGCTTTTGCTTCGTCAGCTGACATAAGTCTGCCGTCCATAGCTGCTGCTATGATTTCACCTTTTTTAGTATCTTTAATAAATTTAGATAATGCTTTTGCAGGTGCTACCTGATCTTTAAACCCGAATGCTATAGCAATAGGGCCTTTGAAGGTTTCAGAAAGAACTTCATAAGGAGTTCCTTTAATAGCAATTTTTGCCAGAGTATTTTTAGTAACCATGTAATCGCCGTCTTCTTTTTGAAGAGCTCTTCTAAGGTTAGTAATTTCCTCTACTGAAAGTCCTTTGTATTCGGTAACAATTGCAACTTGTGCTTTATCGATTTTTTCTTTGATAAGTGCTACCTTATCTTCTTTAAAAGCTTTTGTTGACATTTTTTGCTCCTTTATATATTTTTTCGACCTTAATTTCATACTAAAAAGATTTTGCAATCTTTTTTCTAATCGCAAAATCTAACACAATCGTAAGCTATTTATATTATTTGCTTTATTGACCCGGTTCCGACTCTTATACAAGGCTTTCGCCTTACTGCCCTTTCCCGGCCCCTGTGTAATCTCGGCTAGCTTGGTTTATTTAAATCCTAACATAAGGATACTAACTGTCTGCGATTATAAAGATAATTTATCAAAACAATATTTTTATGTCAAGCTTTTGTAAACTTATTTTACTTTTGTTGCTGTAATAACTGTCCAGTAGCCATTTTTCTGTATGTCAAAATCTTTATAATCGTTGTTAAGAGTTTTTATCAGATCCCATTTGATTTTTGAAAAAGTTATAAACATTTCAGGAATATTCATCTTTTCTGATTTCTGAATCAGATTTTCAGGTACAAAACTTACACTATCAAGAAATACGACGGAGATTCTTTCTCCTTTCTTCATGTTGTCCAGAATAGCGGAAGGTTTGTTAATATACTCAAAACGGTTAATTTTACTTATATATAAGGCCGGATAATTGTTGTCTATATAGCGTAAAAATCTGTCGGGCTCATAATATGTATAAAGGATTTTGTCCGGTTTAACTATATTTATAATATCACCAAGGAGTTTATTTCCTTCAGGACGAGAAAGTTTTGCCGTATAGAACGGAGTGAATACCGAGAAAAGGTGGAAAAATATAAATATTCCTGCCCAAATAGTTTTCTTTTCTAAACCGATAGATATCAGAAGGATTATGGCCGGAAGTATTTCTATAGAATATTTTGTGATAAAAACAATTTTACCGCCGAGAGCCAGTATTGACATTACTAGGAGTGTAAATAATGATATAACGGCAAGTCCTTTTTGTTTTTTTGCTCCTGTGAAAATGCCGTATAGACCTATCAAGGTCGGAATTGTTATAAGAATAATAAATAATAAATTTTTGCTGTAGAAAAATACGGTCGGTGCGTTTATATTGTTTGTTAATATTGGTGAAAGAAAATCGCTGAATAAAAATAAGATATTTGTATATGAGAATTTCCCCCACCACTGCGAAGCCGGTGACATTGTTAGTATATTTATTCCGAAAAAGACAATAATTACTCCCAGTATTGTTGCAGGAATAAGGATTTTTGCCGATAAATTTTTCTTCTTATAAATTATATAAACAGTGTTGAAGAATAAGTAAATAAAACCCAGTACGTGTGTAAGTACAAGAAGAGTTCCTGATATAATATATCCGGCAGTGTTAAACCTTGTTGTATCTTTCAGCAATTTTAGTGTAAATAAAAGTAATAAGGATGCAAACAAGAAGAGAAGCGAATAAAATCTGACTTCCTGCGCATAATATACTAAAAAGGATAGCACTGCTGTAATTGATGCGGCAATAAATCCTGTTCTTTTTGAATGTTCTTTTCCTGTCAGGTAAATAACCGGAATAGCAAGTACTGACGGCAAAACTGATGAAAGTCTTAAAATGATGTCGTTATAATTGCTAAAAGGTTTCAGGTAGAAATAATATAAAGGCATATGGCACTGCTTAAGTATTGCTTGCCAGAAACCTTTCCCAAAAGGGGTTGATGCAACAAACCAGCTTACATATTCGTCATTCCAGAGTCCTTCCGGCTTATCAATATTAATAAGCCTCAAAATGCATCCAAGGACAATAATGCAAATAAGCAGCCAATTTATTCGTTTTATCATTCTTGTTTACTCCCTCTTTGATTTATTATACAATAAATTGCAAGGAGTAAAAGATTTGACTAAGCTAGTTATTCAAATACCGTGTTTTAATGAAGAAGAGACTCTTTTGACAACTTTAAATGCTCTGCCGGCAGCTATAGATGGAGTCGAGGTGATTGAAGTCCTTGTGATAGATGACGGTTCCGGAGATAATTCAGCCTCTATTGCCAGAGAATGGGGTGCAGAAGTCTTGCAAATAAAACCCAATAAGGGGTTGGCAAATGCTTTTCGTTCAGGGTTGCAGGAATGTCTGAAAATGGGCGCAGATATTATTGTTAATACTGATGCTGATAATCAGTATGATGCTACTTGTATAGGAGATCTTATTAAACCGGTTTTAAGGGGCGAAGCAGATATCGTGATTGGAGCAAGAGATATTCTGAGTATTAAAGAATTCTCTTTTATTAAAAAAATCCTGCAAAAACTTGGTTCTGCGGTTTTAAGACTTCTGTCTTCAACCAAAGTTCAGGATGCCCCAAGCGGCTTTCGTGCTTTTTCAAAAGAAGCGGCATTAAAGCTTAATGTATTTGATAACTACACATATACAATGGAAACCCTTTTGCAGGCAGGTGCAAAAGGCTTAAAGGTTGTCTCTGTGCCGGTCAGGGTTAATCCGCAGCTTAGAAAATCTAAACTCGTTAAAAATATTTTCAGTTATGTAGTAAAGTCTATGAAAACTACTGTAAGAATGTTTATTGTATACCGTCCGTTCAGGTTTTTTATAACTTTTTCACTAATTTCGGCATTACTGGGTCTGTTTTTAGTGGGTCGATTCTTATATTTCTACCTGTTAGGACAAGGAAACGGTCATATTCAATCTCTTATTTTTGCTGCAGTATTTTTAATTTCTTCCGTGCAGCTTGCTATTGTTGCGGTATTAGGGGATCTGCTTTCTATTAATAGAAAATTGTTAGAGGATATACAAATAAGAATAAAGAATTTTGAGTTAAAAAATAAAAACCGCTTATGAAAAGCGGCTAAAGAAAAGGAAAAAGGAAAAAGGTTAGGTAAATGTCGGGGGCGTCATCCCCCTTGGGGTATAAATCTTACATCTAGCTGAATATACCGAATGTACGTTCGATATTATCATCTCGAACCTGTTTAAGAGCATCCATTTCTGTTGTTATGGAGGTTCTTTCTGTTTCAAGTTTGCTTAATTCTGTATCAAATTTTGAATCCTTTTGATTTATTTTATCAAGTTCATATTCATATTCTGCTTCAGCTTTTTTTAAGTCTGTATCATCTTGAACTTCTTGCAGATAGTTTTCATTAGTACTTGTTGTAATACTTGTGTCTACCCAGCCTTTATTAGCTCCGTCAGTATTGTATACCTGGATAGTAACAAGTCCTGCTTCTACCATGTTCTGGAACCATTCATTGCCTGCTTCGCCGCTCTGGTATTGTTCATCAATAGTGGTACAGCCTCCGGCTTCTTCAATACCTTCGTAGAGCTGAACATAGTAGTTGAATTCTGCTTCAAAATCATTCCACGTGCAGTCAGGGAAATCTATGTCTCCGTCATCTTCTCCCATAACTCCGCTTTTATTTATATTCATCTGGTCATAGATTTCTGAAGAATATTTTTCATATAATAAGCTCCTGAATTCATCTAATGCTGTTTGTTTTGCACTATCACCTTCGGCTTCTTCAATAGCGTCAAATGCTTCAACAAGTTCCGAGTCATCTGTGTGTGAGTCATAAACCCGCTGTTCACTATCTGTCATGTATAAACTATGCCCCGTGCCACTTTCGCTGTCGTAGCCATAGTCTTGTTGGGCAGTACCGATACCGACTTCACATCCCTGATTCCCATTTCCGTTCCAGCCAAAATTACCTTCAAATCCTATCATTGCGTATGCAAATGCATATTTGTCGCTATATGATTCATATTTTTCGGCAACTTCTTCCGGTACAATCATATTCCCGGTTTTTGAATCAATAAGAGCATACTGTTTTACTCGGGTTTCACTATAGCCGCATAATGTAGAAAAGTTTGCATCAACATATTTAACACTTGCATCATCATTTCTGAATGCGACTTGTATTTTAGTGGCATCCCATGCATCACAGTAGTTCTGGTACAACTCATCTTTCTGAGTTGCCAAGGCTATCTTTTGAGACTCTAAATTTTGAGCTTTTAACTCTACATCATGGAGTCTGCTGGTCAAAGATAGTAATCTAGCTTGTGACGCCGCCATTCCCATTTGAATAAGTTCCTTTTTGTTTTTCCTATACCAATATTTACGGCATTTTTGATGAAAAACTTTAGGATTTGATAATAAATTGTTACAAAAGTTAATATTTAATTGTTATATCACTCCGGTATATCGATTTCATGCTTCTATAAAATAAAAGCTTCTCATCATGAGAAGCGGGAAAAGGTTTTTAGGAAGGGAATTTAGGAATTAAAATCTTTTATATCATCTTGCACTTACATATATATAAAGTATATATATGCGTCTTAATTTCAACGAAGATACTTTTTGTTACAAAACTTAACTTAGGATTTGTTCATTAATCTTTTATATTCGTTTATTAAAAGCTGCTTTGGCGGGTATATATCAATATAATCCCAAGGCAGGGTCTCTGTTAAATCAAATCCGTTTATAGCTTTCTCTGTCGAAATGGAAATCTCTTTTAAGGCAGATTTATAGGCTCCGCTTTTCCCGCCTTTTTTGTATACTTCAATAAGAAGCGGCGTTAGTGTTTCATCTCCACGTGATAATAAGGTCTGCCAGTAATCCCATTTGATACTTGAAAATTTTGAAGTCATTCCTATTTTAGCCAGTTCTTTTTCCAGATATTTTTGTTTTTTTTCAAGTGTTTTTGAATCTTCTCTTGCACACCATTGGAAAGGAGTTTGCGGTTTAGGTACAAAGGTTGAAAAAGAGAAGGTTATATTAAATCCTTTATTTTCGTTTTTTATTTTTTTTGCAAGTACCAAAAATTCATCAATATCTTCCTGTGTTTCAGTTGGAATTCCTATCATAGAGTATATCTTAAGCCCTTTTAAGCCGTTTTCTCTTGAAATTCTTACGGCATTTAAAATCTGTTCCTCCTTAAGGTTTTTATTTATAACCTTTCGGAGTCTTTCGCTTGCCGCTTCTATTGCGATTGTGGAATTTTTCTGCCCTCCTTTAACCAGAGTTTTTACCATTTCCGCTGTTACTGAGTCTGTCCTGAGGGATGATATTCCAAGCTCAATATTCTCTCCGGATTCCATTTTTTCATATAGATAATTCATTATTTTGCTAAAATCCGGGTGTGCGCTTATTTGTGCTCCTAAAAGTGCAATTTTATTGGTATGGGATAATCCTAGATTAATAGCTTTAATAATTTCTTCATAAGGATAGTATCTAAACGGTAGGTTTATATATGATGCGGTGCAGAATGCACAGCGATTCATGCAGCCTCTTGATACCTCTATTACAAAGGTATCCTTGAAGTAACTTTTATCACTTAGAATAGGAGTATAAATAACATTATTAAGCGGTACTGTTGCTTTTTTTACGGTATTATTGAGCGAAGGCACCAAAACTCCTTCTAATTGTGATAACTTTTGCAAAGTTTTTTCTTTTGTATCTTTTTCTTTTAAAATCTCAAGAACTTTTATAAATGATTCTTCTCCATCTCCTATCATTAAAAAATCAAAAATTTGTTTTAACGGTTCGGGATTTGTGGTTATAACAGGGCCGCCTGCGAATATTAAAGGCGAGTTTTCGTCTCTTTCAGAGGATTTTAAGGGTATTTTGTATCTTTCCAGCAGTTCAAACACTCCCATAAAATCAAAATCAAAAGAAAGTGAAAATGCTATTGCATCAGCTTGGAATGCCGGATGTTCGGTATCCGTACATACACGTATAGCATTTATATTAGCCATTGTGTCTGCCAGCCTGTATAACCACATATATCCAAGGGAAGATAAGGCAAACTCTTCTATTGCCGGATACGCCATCCAGAAGTTAAAATTGCTTTTTTGTCTAGAGGGTTGGTAAAGAAGTTTTTCCATATTAGTTCATTGTTTTTATATATAATTCTTCAATTAAAACACAAACCGTAGCTGCAATAGCAGGTGCAAATATAACGCCGATTACGCCAAGGTATTGAGCTGTTACAAAAAGGAAAAAGTATATAATGAGCGGATGTAAATCAAGAAACTTACTGAAGATATATGGTCTGACCAGGTTATTTTCTGCCCATTGCGAGAAGATGAATAAGACAACAATAAGAGTTAAAATAACCGGACCGCTTTTGATTGCGCTTAAAAGGCATATAGCAAGTGCAATGCCCGGTCCAACAACAGGTACTATATCAAGAATTGCAGACAATAATCCCAAGAGGAGTGCATAATCTACTCTCATGATCATAAGCCCGATTGCCATTATGATACCAACACTTGTCATTGTTGCAATTTGCGCAACTACATATCCTCCAATTTTTTGGGATATTGTCTCGATAATCTCATCAGCGCGATCTTTCATTTGCGCAGGGAAAAGACTTAAAAAAGCTTTTCTTACGGTATCTTTATCAGAAATAAAATAGTAGATTATAATTATTGCGGCAAGAAAATAAACAATTGCAGATGCAAAGTTTATACTAAAGTTTATGGAACCGTTAACAAATTTTGTTGTGAAGTCTGATGTTGATGAAATCAATTCACCTATATCCATTTGCGCAATTTGTGATTGGTTAATAAAAGGAGTATTTACTATAAATGTTTTTATTGAGCTTATGTATTGCGGAAGCATTCCGATAAAAGACTTAATTTCGTGTCCTGCCATAAAAATGATTGGAATAAAAAATGCTCCGATTACAAGAACTGAAACAGTTACAACAAGCCCTGCAGCTTTGCTTCGGCTCATTTTTTTAGTAAGTTTATCAACAATAGGATTAAGTGAGCATGCAATAACATAGGATGCAAAGAATAGAATAGCAATGTCTTTAATTTTTGTTATAAAAATTATAAAAAGTATTGCGATAATAAAGAATACAATATTCTTAGCGCTTATATATTTTTGAAACATTGCTTCAAACATTTAATCCTCCTAATTTAAAACCCGAGTATAATTTTATCATAAAATTTACTAGCCTGTTATATATTCATTTTATTTGTAATAAATGTTAAAATACATCTATGGAAATTTTATTAGATATAAAAAATCTTTCAATTGAATACAAGAGTATAAATGAAGGTGATAAATCGGCTATCATTGCGGTGAATGATGTCTCATTAAAAATTCAAAGAGGTGAAATTTATGCTCTGGCCGGTGAATCCGGATGCGGTAAATCATCTCTGGCAAAAGCTATAACAAAACTTGTTCCCAGAAAATCCGGTGACATCATATTTGACGGAAAAAGTATTTATGAACACACAAAAATAGATGCAAAAGAATATCCTAAGCAGGTTCAGATGGTATTTCAAAACCCGTATTCAAGTCTGAATCCTAAAATGAAAATATATGACATATTAAAAGAACCTTTAGATATAAATACTAAATTAAAAAAAACAGAAAAAGACACTTTGATAGAAGAAGTCTTATTAGACACGGGTTTGCAAACCAGTTGTCTGTCTCTTTATCCCCATGAATTCTCCGGCGGACAAAGACAAAGGATCGCAATTGCAAGAGCCTTAATTCTTAATCCAAAACTCCTTATAGCGGATGAACCTGTGAGCGCTCTGGATGCAAGTATTCAGGCTCAGATAATTAATCTTTTAAAAGATTTGAAATTCAGAAGAGATTTAACGATTCTCTTTATTTCACACGATATGAATGTTATAAAGTACCTCGCAGACAGAGTTGGCATTATGTATTTTGGGTCTTTGCTGGAAGAAAATTATACAGGTACTATTTTCCGGTATCCAAAAGAAGAATATACAAAAACCCTTCTATCAGCTGTCCCCTCTCTTAAATGATTTGTTCGGAACAGGCATTTCTCCTATTAAAGTTTTGAATTTTTCGTCTTTGTAGAGATAGATTCTTATTGTATATCTTCTAAGTTCTCTGCGGGTGAAAATTTTCTTTTTAAACCTGACTTCAACAGGTTGTGATTCGTAACCGTTTGAAGTTAGCGGATATTTTTTATTTGCAATCGCTTTCGTCACTGTTTCTAATTCTTTTCCCTTATGTGTAAGTACAAAATCTCCATACAAATTAACTATGTCAGAATTTGAGACATTCGCAAATCTGTAAACAGCTTTAACCGGATATGTAAACCAGAATTTTTTAACACTGAATTCATCTGTAATGATATCAATATCATTTTTGTAAACGACTTTTCTTGCTACAAATAAGTCAACTGAGTGAATCTTGTATCTATAATATTTTGCCTGTGTCGGCCGGTTATCCAGGTCTGCAATTGTAGCTGATTTCATAAGAGCATTGCAATATACGCCGTAATCTATTTCTTGTGGAATTTTATCCAGCAGTTCTTCAAAATATGAGACGGATTTTTCAGGGTCTGAGTCTGAGAGTATTATAGCGAGCTTGTATTTAACTTTAAGGTTATCCGGTTGATATTGTTCAGCTTTTTTTAGGAATCTTACGGCATCGCTGTTAAAGCCGCTCTTTACCATAATATCTGCTGTTTGAGTGTAAGCTCCAACGATTCTTTCTTTTATCGATTTATCAATTGCAGGATCTTTTTTGCTGAATTTATTGTAATAGAAATTCGCTCTTTCATAACTTTTTGCCCCGCTCAGAAATTTTCCTATTGAATAGTACTTGTCTCCCATTTCTATATAGGCACGCGTTTTATACTTGATAAGGGTTTTGTTGTGTGTATCTTTAATCTGATTAAGTACGCTTTGTGCATCAGAAAACTTCTCTTGCGCTATTAAGACGCTGGCCAGTTTGTAATATGGCTTATATATTCCGGAACGTACTTTTAATATTGCGTTTTCGTAGGCTATTTGTGCATTGTAATAATCATGAACCGTTTCATACAATTCCCCGACATGCATACATACAGCATATTTTTCTTTTTTTAAGTCTTTTGCAAAGTCAGATTGCATAATTATTTCTTTTGCAATTCTTTCATCAAGTTGTTCTTGTTCTTCAATATTGGCATAAATGTTTTTTATCATCTCGTTTCTTGCATGGATTGCAAGAAATGTTGTGAATATAATTGCAGTAAGAACAGATACAGTCACAGTTCTTATGTATTCCATAATAATCTGTGACTTTGTTTTTCTTCTGTTGTATTTTGTTTTTCTGGCTTTTTCTTTAATCATTCAATTCCTGCATTGTAACTGAATCCGGCGAACAAATTTCTGTCAATTTTTTATAAATATCATTCATCAGTTTTTTGTGGCTTAATTCAAAAGTGGAAGATATTTTGGCTTTTTCAGGGTTTTCAATAAGTCGTTTTGATGAAAAATCAACCATATTTTCAACAATTGAAGCTAGATAATTATGGACTTTTTCGGACTCTTCTCTGCTGCAATATATAGTAACTTTAAATCTCCTTGAACGTTTAATGCTTGAAGGAAGTATTCTTCTTTCAAAAATACGGATTAGGGTTAGAACGGCAACACTCAAAACTGTTGCAAGCAGGGCTATATCAAAATGCCCGACTCCGCATGCCATACCTATACTTGCGCTCATCCATAAAGTAGCAGCTGTGGTTAAACCTATTACCATAGGCCCGTTTCTTAGAACTGTACCTGCACCGATAAAACCAATACCTGTTACAATCTGGGCGGCTACTCTTGCTGTATCTCTTACTCCTGTTGCATTATCAACAATAATATTATCTCCCGCAGCAAATGTCGGGAATCCGTATATTGAAATAACTGTAAAGACGCAAGCTCCCAAACATACAAGAATATGTGTTCTTAATCCTGCATATTTGTTTGTAAGTTCTCTTTCTAACCCCAAAAGAAAGCCTAACCCAAGTGCTGCTAAAAGTCTTATCACAACATCAGCATTTATGAGGTATTCCATTTATTCTCTCCCTTTCCCTCTATTTATAATACAATATTAGATTAAAATTGACAATTATTTCTCATATCTTAACTTGTCGGCTTCTGTAATTTCTCTTATCACTTTACATGGGTTACCAGCAGCGATAACGTTAGACGGAATATCTTTAGTAACAACACTTCCAGCGCCTATTATGGTATTGTTCCCGATATTTACCCCCGGCATAACAATAACATTCCCTCCAAACCATACATTGTTACCAACTTTGATAGGAAATGCATACTCAAGACCTTTAACTCTTGTTTCACTGTCCAGAGGATGTTGAGGTGTATAAAATCCACAGTTAGGTCCGATAAATACATTATCTCCAAACGTTACTTTACCCGGATCAAGGATAATAAGTCCATGGTTAGCGTAGAAATTTTCTCCTATTTCTATATTGTATCCGTAATCGCATTGGAATGGCTGCTCAATTATAAAATTATTACCGGTTTTAGCAAATAGTTTTTTTATTACTTTAGCTCTCTCTTCTGTTTCCTTAGGATGAAGGTTGTTATATTCGTAACAAATACTTTTGCAGTCCTGTCTCTCGTTAATTAATTCCGCTTCAGCAGGATTATATCTTAATCCTTTAAGCATTTTATCTTTTTCCTTCATACAACCTCCTCTTAGAAATTATGCTACTTAATAATGAAATTAATGTCAATCTTGGACAAAATTCGACAATTGTGTATAATATGACTATGACAATTGATTTAGGGACAATTAAAAACGAACTGGAAAAAAGGGAGCTAGATCTCCTTAGCCCTTATGCAACAAAGTGTCTTGAATCGAAAGGGAGAAAACGCCCTAGAGTGGATAATTTTCCGATAAGGACAGAATTTCAAAGAGACAGAGATAAAATTATTCATTCTAAATCTTTTAGAAGATTAAAACATAAGACCCAGGTCTTTTTATCTCCTTATAATGACCATTTTAGAACAAGGCTGACTCATACTCTTGAAGTTTCTCAGATAGCCAGAACAATGGCAAGAGCTTTGAAACTCAATGAGGATTTGACGGAGGCTATTTCATTAGGCCATGATTTGGGTCATACGGCATTTGGTCACTGCGGGGAAGCAACATTGAATGAACTCTTGCCGAACGGTTTTTTTCATAATCTTCAAAGTGTCAGAGTTGTAGAGGTTCTTGAAGATATGAATCTGTGTAAAGAAACTGTAGACGGTATCTTAACTCACTCCTGGGGGTATAAACCAAAAACTCCCGAGGCGCAAATTGTTCAGTACGCAGATAAAATAGCTTATATCAACCACGATATAGAGGATTCTGTCAGAGCAGGAGTGATTTCTGAATCAGATTTACCGAAGGATTGTACGGAATACTTTTCTTCCAACCAATCAGACCGGCTTGGGAAAATGATAACAGATGTTATTGTTAATTCAATGGGCAAGCCTAAGGTTGCTATGTCCGAAGAAGGCTGGTACTATGTGACGAAGCTGAGAGAATGGATGTTTGAGAATGTTTATCTCGATCCGATTACAAAGGCGGAAGAAGCTAAAGCAAGAAATATTATAAAATCTCTTTATGAATATTATACGGAAAAACTTGCTGCATACTGCGACAAAGAAGATATTCCACAGCTCGTTGTTGATTATATTTCCGGTATGTCTGATCAGTATGCGATTAGAAGGTATAAGGATTTATTTATTCCAAAACCTCTTGCTGAGAATACTAATGACGAGGCTCTTTTAAGAAAGATTCAGAATGAAATACATTAAATTCGGAACATATACTGGCGCTGAGAATATGAAAATTGACAGCGATCTTCTTGATGAAGCTATTGCAACTTCTTCTAAAGAACCTGTATTCAGACTCTATGCCTGGTCTCCTAAATGCATATCTCTCGGTCGAAATCAGGACGGAGCTTTCTTGCAGGGAACCGAGATTAATGTTGTGCGCAGGCTTACCGGCGGCAGGGCTTTGCTTCATGATAACGAAATAACTTACAGCTGTGTTTTTCCTGTATCATCAATTCCGGACGGAGAAAGCGTAACCCTTTCTTATAAATATATTTCAGGTATTTTAATAGACTTTTTCAAAACTTTAGGTGTGGAGTTAGATTTTGGGGAAAATAAGCGCCATAATACAACTTTTGATTATTGTATGCTGCTTTCAACCGGAGCAGATGTTTGTTATAACGGGAAAAAGATTATAGGTTCTGCCCAGTGCCGTAAACATGGATATATTTTGCAGCATGGTTCAATCCTTTTTGGGTATGATAAAGAGTTTTTGGAAAGTCTGTTTCATG
>CALVCR010000115.1 GCA_944326125.1 Candidatus Gastranaerophilales bacterium
CATTGCTACTCCTTATGTATGGAAATAAAAAACGGAGATATAACAAGTGCTAATATAAATCCTGCTATAACATTAATAAGTACAACTCTCATTATTCACCTGTACTCCCAATTCCGCCCTGTCTGTCGCCGCTTCTGAAATCTTCATCATCACAAACTGGATTCAGATTTATATAAGGTCTTTTAACTATCATGAATTGTGCAATTCGTTGACCGTCTTTAAGGCACACTGATTCTTTCCCGAAATTGGTTATAGAAAGTTTTACTTCATCTCTATAGCCTGCATCAACTATTCCAGTTGTATTTGTAAGCATACAGTTGAGTTTAAATCCAGTTGAACTTCTCGGGTAGATTAGCATTGTATAGTCTGTAGGGATTGAAACTTTTATTCCTGTTGAAAATACTTCTGTCTGGTTTGGCTGCAAAAAATAACAATGAGGCTCTTGGATTTTGATTTTTAAATCCATACAGGCATCTGTAGCATTTGAATATGCCGGAAGGTATTTTTCATCCTCACAAACGATATCAAGCACTACTTCTTCTCTGCTTGTAAGTTTTTTAGCAAATTCTCCTGCCCAGTTTATCATGTTGCGACTTGATTCCATTAATAAATCTGCTGAACCGATTAATATATTCCCTGCACGAGTGGTTTTGTTTAAAAATATATCAATAAAATATGACAGGAAATAAAGACTCACAAGCAGCAAAATTCCATTTGTCGGAATATTAAGCCATTGATGCTTTAGAATGTTGTAACAGATTGCAAGAATTATTATTCCTGCATTTATTGAAAATAATACTATTAATGTCAGTTCTTTTTTAATTTTCATTTTTTGTTCCCTTTCTGTGTAGAGCATCTTGCAATGCCTCTACCTGTGTCTTCAAAGTTTCTACGTCCTGCTCAAGCAGCATATTAGCTTCTTCCAGTTTGATAACATACTGGTTATCTTTCTCCGTCTGCTCTTTATACCACCTGATTTCTTTTTGCAGGTTTTTGTTTTGCTTAACTACCTGATTGTACTGGTTGATTGCGTAATTTAATAACTTGCAATCATCTTGACTGTCACAATATTTTTTGTCCATGAGTTACTCCTTTTGAGTTGGCAGAGCGTTTATTGCTCTGCCATATTTTATGTAAATTAAAAGTCGCTTAGTACAAGCAAATTAGCATAACTTTCAGTTTTTTCTTTAACAAACTGTGCTTCGTCTATAATTGCCTGTTCTTCAATATTTTCAAACAGAGGACACTGAACCTCGATTCTTAATTCATCATCTTCATTCCTGAAGAAAAGAAGTTCAATATCAATGTTGTAGAATTTTTCACCTGCCTTTGCAAAAGGAACTCTTAAACAAAATCCTGTCGGAAAGTGTTCTTCTCCGTCGCATCCGTCCTCAAGTTTATATGTGCACGTATAACCTTCCGATTGTCCTTCGCTTGTTATAATCGGATTAGAAGTTAATACAGATTTGCCGACAAGTCTTAACAAAGAGAAACTCTTGAAAATTTCAGTAAAATTATCAACACTTGGTGCAAGAGCCTGTAAAAATTTTAAAAATCCTCTGTGGTTGTAAACCTTATTAATACCGTCTTTTACAAAATTCCACTGCTGTGAATTTAATCGTGAAAATTTAATCATTTCTTCGCCGAAATCATCATCGGGAATAAAATATCCGCCATCTAGGTTTATTTTAACCGTTGAGTTTTGTCCTGTTTCGTTTCCCCGTCTTAATAGTTCTTCTTTTATAATTTCAACAAAAGCCTTAACGCTTCTAACCGTTTTATCAGCAGGTACTGACCTGTGGAGTTCATACTGTTGTTGGCTGTCATTGTAAAGGTAAGTTTGATTCCTGCACGAATATCTGCCATAAACAGTAACATCAATAAGTTCTGGTCTTTTTTTATTCTTTAATACTTCAATCGCCTCTTTTAATACTGCTTCCATATTTTTTAAATCTCCTTCTCTCGTTTACTACTCGTTGTTTTGTGCGGCTTTGTCTTTGCCGGAAATGTCCTGCACTTTCTTACTTTCCGTTTCAAATAATCTTAACTGGTCGGGGTCATCAAGATACATTCCACCAGTTCTGCTATCACGATAGAATGAATTTGCCTGACAACCTTTCGGGATAGTCTTTTTGACTTCCGCAAAAACATTGACGGCATTCTTATTCTTTTTGTCACATTGAAATTTGATTTGTATTGTTAATGAACCGTCGCGACCATATTCGGCAACTTTCTTTGAAACTTCCGAAAAAGTTTTCTCAATACAATCTTCAAATTTCCGTACACGGTCATCATCATCAATTACACGCATAATCGATAACATGTCCATAAATTTGAGTTTTTCGTTCGCCATTTTATTCTCCTTTCTCCAATTCAATTGGCTTAAAAATTGTTTCCGTTATTCCGACTTCTTTTATGGTGTAAGAATAAGTGTTGTTAACAAAAAGAAAATTTGTGCTTTGATTTCCGCATCTTGTACACTGATGCGGATTTTGTGTCATACCCTGACAACGAGAGCAGATAAATATTTTGCTCGGAAATTTTTTATTAAAATCTCTTATTGTCGC
>CALVCR010000116.1 GCA_944326125.1 Candidatus Gastranaerophilales bacterium
GAGATTAATCTGATATCAAGGTTATTTCTTTTAACAATTTCCGTTAAAAGTCTTATTACTGCGGAGCCTATAGCTTCCGGAGTATTTTCATCAACTGTTATCGCACCTCTAATTCCTCTTGATATCATTTATCCTCCTCTTCTGACAAATAATACAGCGCTGCAAGCGTAGAAGCTGTCATTGCATAACCCTCTTTTTCTTTGCTCCTTAGCCAGTTATAGACATCTTTTCGCTTTATGAGAACTCTGTCAACTATTATTCCACCGTCGCTTACCGGCTTGGATTTTATTTCATAATTATCAATATAAGCGATAGCAATTGTAACTGTTTCAGAAACACACCCCGGTGAACTTGCTGTGTTTCTTGTCATAATATTAATTCTATCTGCGATTAATCCGGATTCTTCCAATAGCTCTGCTTTTATGGCTTCTTCAACGGATTCATCCCCTCTTTCGTCACCTACAAGACCTGCCGGAAGCGCTATTGAATACTTTGCCTTATTCTCAGTCTCAAGAGGCGGCCTTTCTTCGATTAGAAATAAAATTGAATCACCAATAACCGGAAGTATTACAACAACATCTTTTGCATTTGGTCTGTGTGCGTATACCCAAGGCTTTCCGCTTTTAGACGGTGTACTTTTTAACTGCAAATATTTTGTATCATATAATATTTCACTCATAATTTTAAGCAGGGAGTTTAATGCAAAACTCCGTATATTCTCCTTCTACGCTGTCTACAGTTAAATCTCCGTTGTGGGCTTTAGATATTTGAAGAGCCAGATATAGCCCCAATCCCGTTCCAATTTTTCTGAATTTTTTTGCGGCAGAATAATACTTATTAAATATTTTATTTAAGTCATCTTTTGATATTCCGGCACCGTAATCTTTGATTTTAATTATTATATATTTAGGAATTTCTCCAATAGATATTTCAACTGGTGATTTCGGCGAACCGTAAGATATTGCGTTTTGGATAAGATTTTTGACAACTCTTTTTAGCTGAAACCTGTCTGCCAGTACTCTTATATCTCTGTTCAAGATAAACTTTATTTCATTTTCTGTTTTTTGGGCAATAGGGGTCATTTCTTCTATGATTTCTTCAATGAAGCCTTTTAGCATAATATTTTCTTTATGCAGATTAATTTTTCCGTCTTTTATTTTGTATGTTTCAAGAACAATTTGTACCAGATCAAGAAGTTCTTTATTTGAGGTTTGCATATTTTTTAAAGCTTGGTTTTGCTTTTCGCTTATTGGCCCAAAATTTTCATTCAGGAAAAGTTCTATCATATTAGTTTCAGCAATAATAGGGACTTTAAGGTCATGTGTCAATGTAGCTACAAAATCTTCTTTTAAAGTTTCAAGCTCTTTCTGGTTTGTATTGTTTTTCAGAATGACGATAAACCTTTTTTGGCTTTCATCCAGCTTTAGTTCCACAGAGCTTGCCAAAAAGCTGGATGCAGGATCTGCAATAACTGTAACTTCATCGTCTTTAAGGGTTTCTACTGTCTTTCTTTTGGGTATTTCTATAAAATCTGTTAAAGATTTTCCGATAAGATCTTTCCCGGGGACTTTGAACCATTCTGATATTCTCAGGGTAGCTCTTTGTATTTTATCGTTTTCATCCGTAATTATGAGTCCGTCAGAGAGTGAATTTATAGCTGCTTCAAGGAATTGGTTTTGTTTTGAAAGTTCACTTTGATATTCAGTTATCATACTTTCTCTGTCATGCAGACTTTCTATCATACGGTTAACACTGTCAGAGAGAATTTCTGAATTAGGGATATCCATATTATCAAGTTTTTTTGTTAAATCCCCGTATCGTATTGAATTAACTGTTTTTGTTAATGAACTTATATAATCATTAATTTTATTCCATTGCTTTTTTGTCCTTCTAACAAAAATGAATAAAGACACGAGAAGCAATAATATAAACAAGTGGAGTACATGTGCTAAAATGGTTCCGCTTTCTTCTATAATTATACTTTTTAATTCCAAGAGCATGGCATGTAGTCCTATTTAAATTTTTTATGATATAATTATACCAGAAATTATGGGATTAATAAATGAATAAGATAAAGTTATATAGTTTGGGAGCAGCTTGCTGGTTAAGTTCTTTGATGTGTTATGCATCAGAGAAGTTTGAAGTGCTTCCGGATCTTCCGGATCCGCTTGCGTATGCTGTACAGCCTGCGGAAGCTTCTACTGTATCTGGCTCTCCGGATGCTCCGCTTGCTGCAGCTCAGTCTATTGGGCATGAACCGAGCTTGCTTTCTGTGGTTTTATCTTTAGTATTTGTAATCCTTTTAATTTATATTACGGGAATTATTTACGCAAAACTTAATAGATTAGGCTTTAAAACCCTTAAGCAAACCGGTGATTTTGCGCGTTCAAAAGTATCTGTTGTTTCTACTACGCCGTTAGGGAATAATAAAACTCTTCATGTAGTAGAGTTAGATGGGAAAAGAATGTTAATTGGAGCGTCTTCAGCTTCTATACATTTGATTAAAGATTTAGGCACGTTTACGGAATCCGACGATGCCAAAGAGTATTCTCATATTGAGATTCCTAATATTAAAATACCTAAAATAGAGATACCTAAAATAGAAATTCCTTCAATAGGGTTTTCAAAACTTGTAACTAAAACTCATAAGGGGATTGATAATATTGAAACTTCTATTGAAGATGGCGATGGAAAAACTGCTGTTGAAGAGGTTAATAATAATGATAATGAGGCTGCTTCTATTACGGATATTCATGATGAAAATCCGGATGGGATTATTGATACTCTGTTTCCAGAGCATCAGGAAGACTCTGTACGAGAAAAAAGTGAATCTTTGGAGCACAAGGTTGATCCGGATGAGTTTGCTCTGTATAAAAAGTATTTAAGCTAATTTAGGTGTGTGGGGAGTTTGAATGTCAAAAGTTGTTAAAATAGCTGATAAGTTTATCGGTGACGGGTACCCTTGTTTTATAATTGCAGAAATCGGCATTAACCATAACGGCTCTGTTGCTCTTGCTAAAAAGATGATTGATATAGCCGTTACAACAGGGTGTGATGCTGTTAAGTTTCAAAAACGTACTGTTGATGTCGTTTATACCCAGGAAGAACTTGCCAGAGAGAGAAAAAGCGTTTTCGGAAACACAAACGGCGACTTGAAGCGAGGATTGGAGTTTGGCGAAAAAGAATACAGTGAAATTGATGAATACTGTAAACGCAAAGGAATTCTCTGGTTCGCTTCATGCTGGGATGAAGGTTCTGTTGATTTTATGGAAAAATTTGATGTTC
Source organism: Candidatus Gastranaerophilales bacterium (assembly GCA_944326125.1). Lineage (GTDB taxonomy): Bacteria > Cyanobacteriota > Vampirovibrionia > Gastranaerophilales > Gastranaerophilaceae > CAG-196. Next base: position 3,286 of record CALVCR010000116.1, read on the forward strand.
CGTGTTATAAAATTGCCTCAGCTTCCTTAACCGATGATAATTTGCTCAAGTACACAAAATCAAAGGGTAAACCTGTACTTCTTTCTACCGGCATGAGTACTATGGATGAGATAAGACATGCGGTTTCAGTTCTTGGAGAAGACAACCTTGTAATATTCCATTGCACATCTACTTATCCTTCAAATGCGGATGAAATGAATTTAAGAGTGATAGAATCCTTAAAAAAAGAATTTAACTGTCCTATTGGCTATTCGGGACATGAAAGAGGGGTAACTCCTTCTGTTCTGGCAGTTGCGCTGGGTGCTAATTCTGTTGAACGCCATATTACGGTGGATAGAACTAACTGGGGATCTGATCAGGCGGCAAGTCTTGAAATGGCAGGCCTTTATCATATGGTGAGAGATATAAGACAGGTCCCTACTTTGTTAGGGGACGGAAAAAAGGTCGTTTATCCGAGAGAACTTCCTATTATTGAGAAATTGAGAAGAGTAAAATAATGATTAATTTACCTAAAACAATAAGAATGGTTATTACTGATTTTGACGGAATTATTACGGATAATTGCGTTTATATTGATTCAGACGGTAAAATGACCAGAAAACTCAATTTTAAAGATGTTATGGCCTTTTCACTTCTTAGAAAAAACGGTTTTATGATGGGAATTGTATCCGGAGAATCAAATTCTGCTATTGAACTTATTTCAAACAAGTTTCAGGTGGAAGAAGTTCATCAAGGTATAAGAAATAAGCTGCTTGTAATAAAATCTATAGTTGAGAAGTACGGCCTAAAAGAAGATGAGTTTGTTTATATCGGTGATGATGTAAATGATTATGAGTCTTTGTGTTATTCTAAATATGCCCTGACAGTGCCGGGTGCTGCAAAAAAAGTCCTAGGTATAGAGGGAATTCAGGTGACAAAAAACTCAGGCGGTGACGGTGCGTTTAGGGAGATTGTCGATTCTCTTATTGAATAAAAGGTATTTTTTATGGCGGAAATAAATAGCAGATTATATGAACTTTCAGAAGTAGTTGATAAGAAGTTTTCACATGGGGAAATTCCTCCGGATAATATTGTGGAAGAAATCCGCTCAATAACTTCTGTAGGCGGTTATATTGGTATGGCTCAGATTGATCCGACGGCGGGGAATCTTGAGTTTAATGCAAAAAAAATTGCTAAATACATAAAATATTCTGAAAGAATCGGCCTTGATATGGTTGTTTTTCCTGAACTTGCGCTAATGGGATATCCTATTGAAGATACAATTGACAGGCACCCGCTTATAGTTAGGGAAAATATTAAGTGGCTCAAAGGCTTAGCTAAAATTACTAAAAATACTGCTGCTCTGGTTGGGTTTGTCGAGCCGAGAGAAAAAGATGCGGAAGGTAAAAGATTTTACAATTCCGTCGCTGTATTAAAAGACGGTAAAATACAGGGGATTGTTAGGAAATCCTTGCTTCCTAATTATTCAGAATTCAATGATTACAGATATATTGAGCCTTCTCCTGTTGTAGGGATGCAGCCTGTAGATACTTTAGGGTGTTTTGGGGAGTCCAAGATTAAAGATTCTGACAAATATTTAAATATTAAAGGTACGAAATACGGTATTTCTATCTGTGAAGACTGCTGGAATAATAAAGAGTTTTTTGAAAAGAATCTGTATGAGAAAGATCCGATTGAAGAATTATGCGGGGCTGATATTTTTATTAATTGTTCAGCTTCTCCTACAAGGGCAAAAAAAGAACAGCTTAAACATAATATGCTTTCTTTTATTTCGTCAAAGTACGGGAAACCTATGGTGTATGTTAATCAGGTTGGAGCGATTGATAATATTTCTTTTGACGGTTCAAGCAGGGTGTTCAATTCTAAAGGTGAGCTTATAGCAAGGGCAAAGTCTTTTGAAGAACAGTTTCTGATTGTGAATCCACACCAAAATATAGGTAAAATTTACCCGCTTACAAAGGGGCTCGAAAAATCTTTAACAGAGCAAAAAGTTTTTACGCTTGAGTATGAATCTGATTTGGAACGTACTTATAAAACAATAGTTCAGGGAATACGGGATTATTTTAGCAAATGCGGATTCAAGCGTGCTGTTTTAGGTTTGTCAGGAGGTTTGGATTCGACCGTTTGTGCGGTGCTTTTGACAGATGCTTTAGGAAAAGAAAATGTCTTCGGAATTTCAATGCCGTCCAAGTTGACTTCAAAAGAAAGTAAATCCGATGCCGAGGAACTTGCTAAAAATCTCGGTATTAATTTTACGGAAGCTTCTATTAAACCTATGGTAGATACTACAACCTCTTGTTTGGATGATTTATTTAAAGTGGTTGAGACTAAGTGGGATTGCAGGTACAAAACTTCATTTACTCCTGATAATATTCAAGCTCGTTCAAGAGCGATGTTTTTGTGGGGAATAAGTAACGAGTTTGCTTCTTGTATCCCGATAGCTACGTCGGATAAATCTGAGTTATATATGGGCTACGCTACAATTAACGGCGACATGTCCGGAGGTTTTGCCCCGATAGCTGATGTTCCGAAAACTAAACTTTTTGCATTTGCAAGGTGGCTGAATTATAACAGAGAAGAGAAAAACTCTATTCCGGAATCGATTATTCTAAAAAAACCGGGTGCGGAACTTGCAATTGACCCTAAAACGGGTAAAACTTTGAATGCGGAAGATGCTTTAATGCCGTATGAATTTTTGGACGAAATTATTTGGAGAATAGAGAATAAAAATGAATCTTATTACGATTTATTAAATGCTGAGTTTGTTTACGAGAAGAAAAATTCTGTAAGCAGAGAGCAGAAAATCGAATGGCTTGATAAATTCTATAGACGTATGTCTACCGCGCTTTATAAGTGGTCAATACTACCGCCTTCCGTTATTGTTGAATCACGCTCTATTAATAAATCAGATTACAGACAGCCTATTACTTCTGCCCGAATTAATTACAAAGGGGTTAACGAAGAGGAAATCAAAAATATTTTACTTTAAGACAAGATTTGAATTAAGGTGTCTTATCTGGCGTTTCATATCGTCAGCTTTATCAATCAGGTTTTCGTCGGAATAGATTTCCATAGCTATTTTATAGTTTGCTTCCGCATCTTTTCTGTATTGCGGGTTATCGTATCCGGACATAAGCTGTAATGTTTGTGCCAGCAAAACATAGGCTTCCGGTTTTTTAGGGTTAATTTTTATAGCTTTTTCAAAACACTCTTTTGAATCTATAATATGACCTTCAATATGGTTTTTGTACCCTTCAAGAATTTTCATCGGATAGGCAAAAAGGTTCTGTTTATCAAAAATTCCAAGCTCAAGCAGAAAACAAATTTCAAGTAAATCCTTTTCCTGATACATATCGCAGAAACGGAAATGCGAAACAAAGTATTTCGGGAAAACATTTTCTATTCTCTGAAGAATTTCTTTCTCCTTATCTTTTTGTCCCGCAAACCCATAGATGTTAGCTTCTTTTAAAAGCTTAATAGGATTATCTTTATCAAGAAGATCTATTATATTTAATAGTTTTAACCCTTTTGCATACTCATCATTTGCCAGAACATAGGCTGTTTCGTTAAACAGAAATTGAATAGCCTTGAATTTATTGAACTCAAAAAGGTTTAAAATATAATCTTTTGCAAGGTTTTCCTGCCCTGAATAAACAAGAGAAAGCCCCTTTATTCTTTTAATATCAAAATTATCCTGATCCCACCCTAAGATTACATTTGCATCTGTTATAGCTTCATAATAGTTTGATATTTCGAAATTTAATCCGACTCTCTCGTAATACGCATCACGTTTATTGGCGCAATGCCCTATTATATAGGTAAAATCAGAATAAGCATCATTCAGCATTAAAAGTTTTTTGCATAACTTTCCTCTTTTAAGGAATGTAATCGACGGTCGATATTCTTCTCTTATGAGATAGTTTAATTTTTCCAGAGCTAAGTCGAAATTATTCTCTGCAATATTCTTATCGACGGTTTTTAAATACATCAGATACTTAATATTATCTAGCATAATTGCTCCGATTCCCTACATAATTATAATTATCATAAAATTATTTTATTGGCGAGTACCGGATTAGGCTAGATAACTTTTAACACCTGTTTAATTTCTCTGACCGCTTCGGCTAAGTCACGTTTTAGGGGTAATTCTTTTTTTATCTTATCGTGAGCAAACATAATTGTTGTATGTTTTTTATTATAGTATTCAGCAATGCTTACAAAACTTTTGCCGGTAATTTCTCTTGCAAGATAAATTGCAATATGTCTGGCAAGAGAGACTTTTTGCCCTCTTGCGGTTCCCTTTATATCGTTAACATCTACATCAAAGTATTCAGCTGTAACCTCTGCTATTTTATCCGGGCTGATAGAATCCGTTTCTTTGCATTTTAATACTTCTCTTGCTAAATTTATATCAAGGGCTTTCCCTGTAATTTCTGCATAAGCGGATACTTTATTAAAGGCTCCTTCCAATTCTCTGACGTTTTTGTCAAAATTCATTGCAATATATTTAAGCGCATCTTCCGTATATTTTAAATCGTTATCTGCTGCTAATTTTCTGATAATTTCAATTCTGGTATCTAAATCCGGCGGTGTAAGCTCTACCATTAATCCCATTTCAAATCTTGAGCAGAGAGCTGCAGTAAGGGTTGGAATATCTTTTGGCACCCTATCAGAGGTTATAACTATTTGTTTTCCTTTATTATAAAGGCTGTCAAAGGTATGCTGCATTTGTGACATTGTTTTATTCTTTGATTCAATAAACTGAATATCATCAATAAGAATAATATCAATGTTTGTGTATTTCTTGTTAAACTTTGACATGTTCTCTATTGTATCTTTTGAATTTCTGCTGTTTGAAATAAAGTCGTTTACATAATCTTCGGTTTTTGTGTATTTAACTTTAAGCTTTTGATTGTTAAAAATTGTATAATGTCCGATTGCTTGCATTAAGTGGGTTTTTCCCAAGCCGGAATTCCCGTAAATAAACAGAGGATTATATTTTTTAGCAGGATTTTGAGCAACTGCCATTGCAACTTTGTAGGCAAATTCGTTACTTTTTCCTACAACAAAATTTTCAAATTTATATTTAAGATTTAAATTTGAAGCGGATTGCATATTGGATAAGTTTTCCATTGCCTGTTCTTTTAATTTACCCTCAAGAACTTTCTTTTGAATTTTTTCGTTTTCTTTTTTTAGATTTTTAGCCGCTTTTTCGTCATAAATAATTACAAAATCCGCATTTTCGTTTTGAGAAATCTTTTTTATTACATCAACAATCTGATGATAATGATTTTTTCTTAACAAATCTCTTCCCATCATTTGTCCTGTAACAACAGTCAAAATGCCTTTATCATATCCTGATACTTCAAGAGGATAAATCCAAGGATGCGCACTTTCAGGAAGAACTTCTATAAGTTCTGCTTTTATCTGCTCCCAAAAGTTCTTTAATTCCATATTTCCCATATTTCGATTTGTGATTCTTGAATTTTAAGTAAAATAAAAAGGCGACACCCGGATTCGAACCGGGGGTAAAAGCTTTGCAGGCTTCTGCCTTACCACTTGGCCATGTCGCCGTAAGAGTATGATATGACAAACAAACCTCTTTTTCAAGAGGTTTGTCGGATAAAATTTATTTCCCGGCTTGGCTGAATATATAAAGAGGCGGTTCGCTACAGCGAACCGCCTCTTTTATAGAATTTTATATTAAACCTTGCGTTTGCGAGCTGCTTCAGATTTGCGTTTTCTCTTTACGCTTGGCTTTTCATATCTTTCACGTTTTTTTACTTCAGAAAGAATTCCTGCTTTTTGGATTTTCTTTTTGAATCTTCTTAAAGCGCTTTCGATACTTTCGTTTTCGCCTACTTTAACTTCTGGCATTCTTT
>CALVCR010000117.1 GCA_944326125.1 Candidatus Gastranaerophilales bacterium
TGTCCAGCCTTCCGGATCAAAGTTGTCGGTAACTTTGACAGAACTTTCTCCGGCGGCATCTCTTGCGACGTTACTTTCCGGATTAAATGCTGCAGGTTCGGTTCTGCCGGCAGGCGGTTCAGTTCCAGCTGCAGGAGGTTCAGTTCCACCGGCAGGAGTTTCGGTTCCGGCTGCAGGAGGTTCGGTTCCAGCTGCAGGAGGTTCAGTTCCAGTTGCAGGAGTTTCGGTTCCGGCTGCAGGAGGTTCAGTTCCGGCTGCAGGAGTTTCAGTTCCGGCTGCAGGAGGTTCGGTTCCAGCTGCAGGAGGTTCGGTTCCAGCTGCAGGAGGTTCGGTTCCGGCTGCAGGAGGTTCGGTTCCAGCTGCAGGAGGTTCAGTTCCACCGGCAGGAGGTTCAGTTCCACCGGCAGGAGTTTCAGTTCCACCGGTAGGAGGTTCAGTTCCACCGGCAGGAGTTTCAGTTCCACCGGTAGGAGGTTCGGTTCCACCGGCTTTAGGGAGTTTGATTTCCTGTCCTACCAGTATACGGTTAACATCTTTTATGTTGTTAACCAGTGCAATTTCTGCTATGCGGTCATTAATTTGTTTCCAGTCAGGTTTTTCAATTCCTTCTTCTTTCAGAGTTTTGACCGCAATCTTATATAAATTATCCCCTTTCACCGCTTTATATGTTTCTGTATATTTAGCAGTCAATTCATCTTTCTTTGTACCAAATTTTGTTACCATCGTTTGGATTGCTTGATTAAATGCTTTTTGGGAAGTTTTGCCGTCATCAGAAAGATTTCCTTTTTCTCCGGCACTCGGAGTATTTTCATTGTCCGGAGCTTCGTCTTTCACTTCTTCTTCTCGTACCCCTTCTCGTACCCCTTCTTCTCTCAGCTCTCCGTCTTTAATAGCTGCTTTAGGTCTTGGTACTTCTGCAACAATGTCAGATTCAGGGGTTCCTTCACTCTTTTTAACAGCAGGAGGTTCTGTATTGCCAAGCAGTTTCATAAGTGCAGCAACAGTATTTCCTCCGGATTGCCTTTTTAATTCTCTGAATTCTTTGACGAGCTCTTTGATTTTACCTTCGTCAATCTCATCACCAAGTTTTTGGGAGAGTTTTTCTAAATATTCCAGCTCGGTTCCGTCTGTAACTTTATTATCATTTTTACCCAGTTTATCAATTGCCTCAAAGATTGGTGCAAGGCCTAATCCATGCAGCCTTTTATCTTTCAGGATTTTTTTATACTTGTCTCCTTCCTTGATTACGAGATCCTTTTGGAACGAAAATTTTACATCTCTAAGTTCGTCAGTCATTGTTACACTCCTTCTATGAAAATTTTGACACTGTTTACCTTTATTTTTTTATATGGTTAACGGCTATTTTTCGAAAAACTTTAGAGAATTTTTAATATTTGTTACATAAATTTACAATAATTTTGTGTTCTAGTACTTTTTTTTTCTTTATTTGCGAGGCAAACTTTAACGACACCTCCCCCTACCCCTCTCCCGGGGGTAAATGTAAAGGAGAGGGGCAGGGTATTTAGTTATTTATAATTTTCTTAACAAAAGTTAACAATTTCATACAAACATACGATAACGATTTTCAATAAAAAAGTTAAAATAAATTGTGTCATGTTTTGGGACAGTGGGATGGAACACGATTTAGATTTTTCTTCGTACAACAAAATAAAAAGAGCTACTAACGAAGAGTTAGCGGAAATGTGGTCTCAATATTTTGCCGATAAAAGCAATAAAGCATTGAGAGACGAGCTTATTCTTCAATATATTTATCTTACAAGATACGTTGTAGGAAGAGTTAAAGTTGCGCTTCCTCCGACTTTCTCTTACGAAGATATTTCCAGCTACGGCGTTGAAGGGCTGATTGACGCGGTTGAAAAATATACCCCGAAAATGGGTGCTCGTTTTGAAACCTACGCTCTTGTCAGAATCCGCGGAAATATTATTGACAAAGTGCGCTCTCAGGACTTCCTGCCCAGAAGCGTAAGACGTAAGATCAGGGATGTGAAACAGGCTCAGGAAGAGCTTAAAAAACAGTTTGGACGTTCCGCTACCAATACCGAAATTGCTAATTATCTCGGGGTTGAAAAAGAAAAAGTGGAACAGCTTCTTGCTGACGATACAAGCATAACATCTATTTATGATAAAAAAGGCTCTCAAGACGGCGATATAGAAATCATTGACACCATCGAAGATTCCCACACCCTTGCCCCGCATGAACAGTTAGAAGAGAAGGATGTAAAAAAAGAGTTAGAAATGGCACTGAAAAGATTACCGGAACGTGAAAGAACTATCATGGTTCTTTACTACCACGAAAATATGACACTTAAAGAAATCGGGGATGCGATTAATATTTCTGAATCACGTGTATCTCAGCTTCATGCACAGGCTATTATGAAGCTTAAAAATCTGCTTAGCGAAAACCGCTCGGAAAGATTGAAAAAGAGTATTATTTAACTCCTGAGCGCTTTTAATACTTTTTCAAATTTCTCGTCAGGAGGAATTTCAAGCCTTATGACTTCATCGCTGAAAGGTTTTTTAAATTCAAGTTTGTATGCTTCAAGCACCTGTTCTTCGGTTTTAATCTTCATTTTCCCGAATCCGTAAAGTGTATCATTGTATACCGGATGTCCGATTGAAGCCATGTGAACTCTTATTTGGTGTGTTCTTCCGGTGATTAAATCCAGTTCAACAAGTGTGGCATCTTTAAAACGTTCAAGAACTTTTACTCCGGTATAACTTTCCTTACCGCCTTCTATATTTACCCCTACCCCCCCCGCTGTCATTTTGTTCGGCTGTCTCGGGTTTCTTGCGATCGGCAGATCTATCATGAATTCGTCTTTTTCAATAACTCCTTTCACGATTGCGAGGTATTTTTTTGAGAATCTGCGCTCTTTAATCTCTTGTGCCAGATATTCATGGGTCTTGTTATTCTTCGCTGTCATAATGAGTCCGGAAGTGTTTCTGTCAAGCCGGTGAACTATCCCTCTGCGGAATTCTCCGTTAATGTCGGAAAGATTTTCGCCGTATTTATAAAGCAGAGCGTTAACAAGAGTTCCGGTTGTTTCATTAGCTGTAGGATGTGTAAGCATTCCGGACGGTTTATTAATGACTGCCATGTTTTCATCTTCCCACACAATATCAAGCGGAATATTTTCCGGCTCAAATTTTATAACGGCATCTTCCGTGTCACAGTCTAAAATATCTCCGCTTCGCAACGTATAAGAAGGTTTTTTCTCCGAATTATTTACAAGGATCTTTCCTCTTTTTATAAGCGATTGGATTTTTGAACGCGAAAAATCCGGCATTACTCCTGCCAGAAATGAATCTATTCTTAAACCTTCAGAAAATTCGTCTGCAATTATTTTCATTGTTTTTTAGTAATATAGTTGTGCTTAATAATTATTACAACTATAGCAAAAACACCGACATTTATAAAAATATCGGAAATATTAAAAACAGGAAAGTTTACAAAATTAAGCTTAAAAAAGTCTCTGACATATCCGAAAGCGATTCTTTCATAAAGATTGCAGGCAATTCCTGCAACAAGCATTGAAATCCAGTATAAAGTGAAAACAGAGTATCTGTGAATGTTTTTTATCCCGTAAACCAGAATAGCTGCAATTGCTATAATAGAAAATCCGATTAAAAAGATTTTTGAGTTTTCCAGAATGCTGAATGCTGCTCCCGTGTTTTGCACATAAATCAAGTCCAAAAGCGGATTATCCGGCATCTTATAACGTACAGAATCTATTATCAAACCTGAAAAGAATATATCAAAAATGATAAAGAAAACAGTTGAAATTAATAGGTATGATATTTTACTTGTTCTCTGCATTATCTGGCTCTTCTTTCACCGTTATAAATTTGTTCTGCGGAATAACGTTTACTCTCTTTATTGTATATCCGAAACCGGTCAGGCTTAATTTAATGCTCATATCCGATACATCTGCTTTGGTAAGCCCGATTGAAGCTATAATATATTCGTTAACGTTATCTGTATTTGCACGGAAGATTCTTTCCAGAATATTATCTTCAGGCATTTTTCTGAAAACTTCCTGCATTTGTTTTTGCGGATATTCTACCTTTTCGCTTGTAATAGAGGCTATTGCAATGGTTTCCGCAGGCGGTGTGAATTCCAGTGATGCGGTATATTCTGTATCGGCAAGAATTTGCTTCGGGACAGTGAGTTTTATATCAAGGTCTTTCGCTTCGCCGTACAACATAGAGGTTGTTTCATCCAAAATGGAATCTGAAACAACTTTCCAGCCGTCATTAGTTTTTTGCAAATAATAGACACTGTTTGCAATACTCTTTAATTCGCCTGTTATATTTTCGTTAACCGGAACTTCCGCATAAGAAGTTTCGGTAAGTTCTGCTATAGCCTTATCATCACAAACAGCTACATTTTTTATCTCAATTCCGTATTCAATTTTGTCATAGGTTTTCCAGGTTTCCTTTACGAGGCTGGAATATGTATCAAGATTGAATCCGTCTCCGTTTATGTACTTCTGATCATAGGTTGAAATAAATTTATCGAAATCCGTTTTGTTTGCATACTTAACCTGAGATTCCAGAACTTTTTTAACATCTCTTGCATCATTATTAGTTATTCTGAGGTTAAAAAATGAGGGCATCTCCCAGGCATATACAGGAACTGCCGAGATTACGATTAATGATAGTATAAGTATAATTCTCTTCATAATAAATGATTATACCTTAAAATCATTAAAACTAAAATAAACCAAACAAAGTATTATTAAGCTTTTTTAGGAGCGGCATTGTATTTTAGTATAATATACAGGAGCGGCTTTGTTACAGAATCGCTTTCCCTGATTTCGGAAGTCTTTTTTTCTTCACCGGCCTTACTGTTTAAATATTTCATGAACTCATTGCTAAACATATTTTTCCCCTTTGTATATATAAAGAATTTCTCTTACTTTTTTTTGATTAATATGTTATAATTTTTTTACAATTGTTAATAAACAGGAGTAAGTATGCCTTTAGTTGATTTAGATGACGAATTTTTGGAATTGTTTTATAACATTACAAATGAGAGAGTTCCTAAAAATGTTGAGTTAATCGATTTAAAGAAACAATTAATAAATATTGTTGATACCCTGAAAGAGCTTAATAAAAACGCCAAAAAACCTATTATGAGTAAAGCTCTCGGCTACAGTGAAGAAGATTCGGAAGAGGATTCCAAAAATCCCGCAATCTTGATTGTAGACGATTTAGGCGTAATAACTTATCAATTAAAGGTCCTTTTATCTCAGTTTGAATATGATATTGACTGTTCTCAGGAAATATACGATGCGGTTAATAAATTCAAAAAACGCAAGTATCGCTATGTAGTTATGGATTTGTTTATCCCGACCGAGCGTGAAGGATTTATTCTTTTAACAGAATTAAAGAAAATGGCTGCTGTTTACGGAACAAAAACTGTTATTGGCGTAATTACCGCTTCTCCTAGAAAAGAAATTGAGCAACAGTGCAAAGCCCGCGGCGCAGACTTCTTCCTTGAAAAAAATAATGACTGGCAGAATGCGCTTTATAAAATTATGGACAGCTATATCCATGAAGACGGTGATGAGGACGATTATTAGAAATGGAACAAAAGTCTCTATTCTCTGTCATTTCCCCGATAATGGTCGGCCCTTCCAGTTCTCATACCGCAGGTGCTGTCAGACTTGGTTTGATGGCAAGAAATATATACAAAAACAAATTTTCTAAGGTTAAATTTATACTGTATAACTCATTTGCAACAACAGGGTTCGGACATGGAACGGATAAAGGCCTGCTTGCCGGTCTGCTCGGATATTCGGTAGATGATTCTTTAATAAAAGATATTTTTAATATTGTGAAAGATATACAATACTCTTATGAGTATGTTCAGGATATTTCAAGGCACCCTAATTCCGTTGATATAATTATCGATGATACTATGAAGATTTCAGGCGATTCCGTAGGCGCAGGTGAGATAAGAATTAACAGTATTGACGGTTTTGATGTAAATATAAAAGGGACTTATGATACTCTTCTTTTGATGTATAAAGATAAACCCGGCATGATATCTGTTGTTGCGGATATTATTCAAAAGCAAAGAATAAATATTGCAACTCTCCACTGCGGAAGAAATTCAAAAGGCGGGGTTGCTTCTATGTGTATAGAGCTTGATATCCCGGCAGGCGATGATATCGTAAGCGAAATTAAAAAGCTTGATGATGTGTTTTTTGTCACAAATGTTAGGAAATTAAAATAATGGCAATTTTATCTTTTGAAGATTTGAGAAATAAAAGCTTAGAAGAAAATAAACCTGTTTATAAGATAGCGGAGGAAGAAGAAGCCTCGCTTTCCGAAATTACGGTTGATATGGTCAGAATTAAGGTTCTGGAAGATTTGACAGCCATGAAATCCGCTATTAAAAATGGTCTGAAATCAACAGAAAAATCTGTATCCGGATGGTGTGGCGATGATTGCGATAAATTAAAGAAACGGTACAGAACTCACGGTGCACTGTTTGGAAAAGTTTTTGAAAAGATTACAGCCTATGCACTTGCGACAGCGGAAGAAAATTTACGTATGGGAAGAATTGTCGCATGCCCTACGGCGGGTTCCTGCGGAATAGTTCCTTCTGTTATTGTGGCTGTTGCAGAAGAAAAGAATATTTCTGAAATTAAGCAGATTGACGGTCTCTTAACTGCCGGCATGATCGGATTAATTGTCTCTAACAAGGTTCAGCTTGCCGGTGCGGTTGCAGGATGTCAGGCTGAATGCGGTGTGGCTTCGTCTATGGCTGCGGGTGCGCTTGTTGAGATGCTCGGCGGAAGTACTGATGAAATTCTTCAGGCAGCTGCCCTTGCCATGAAAAATATTTTAGGTCTGACTTGCGATCCTGTCTGCGGTTTGGTTGAAGTTCCCTGTATAAAAAGAAATGCGTTTTTAGGTGTTCATGCTGTAACGGCTGCAGAACTCGCATTATGCGGTGTGGAGAGCAAAATCCCGATAGATGAAGTCGTTGATGTTTTACAAAGAACGGGACAACTTATGTCGCCGCTCTTAAAAGAAACTTCTTTGGGCGGACTTGCTAAAACCAAAACTGCTCTTGAGCTTGAAAAAGTTCTGTTTAAACAAGATTAGAATTGTTCTAAGAATCTTTTATCGTTATTGAAGAATAGTCTGATGTCATCAATAGCGTATTTAAGCATAGAAAGTCTTTCAACACCCATGCCGAAGGCGAATCCTGAATAAATTTCCGGATCAATTCCTACGCCTTTTAATACGTTAACATCAACCATTCCTGCTCCGAGTACTTCAAGCCATCCTGTTCCGCTGCATGTACGGCAGCCTTTGCCCTGACACATAATGCATTGAACATCGACTTCAGCAGAAGGTTCCGTGAACGGGAAGAAGCTGCTTCTGAATCTTGTTGGTCTAGCAGAACCAAAGTAAAGTCTTATAAACTCATTTAAAACACCTTTCAAATCACCGAAAGTAATTCCTTTATCAACATAAAGCCCTTCAATCTGGTGGAAGAAATTGTTTTTTCTTGAGTTAATATTTTCGTTTCTGTAAACTCGCCCCGGTGCAATAACTTTAATAGGAGGTTTCTGAGTTTCCATAACGTGAATTTGTGCGCCTGAAGTTTGGCTTCTTAAAACTCCGTTAGGAATATCTTTTAAATAGAATGTATCCTGAACATCTCTGGCCGGGTGGTCATGCGGAACATTCAGCATATCAAAGTTATAATACTCAGTTTCAACCTCAGGAGAAAGTTCCGGTGATATAACCGAAAATCCGAGATTCTGGAAAATAGAAACTATTTCATTTGTTGTGGATGTTATCGGGTGAACTTTTCCTTCCGGAAGGTACTTACCGCTGAGCGTGATATCAATTCTGTCATGCTGCAGCTTTTCATTAAGTTCTTTTTGATAAAAGATCTCATGTTTTTCTTTTAGCAAAGCTTCTAAATCTTGTGTGATTTGGTTCGCTAAAGCTCCCACAGTTCTTTTATCTTCATCCGAAAGATCTTTTAAACCTTTTTTTATTGAATTAAATTCACCTTTTCTGCTTAAGTATTTAAGGCGGATTTCATCAATGTCACTAATAGATTGAGCCTTTTCAATATCGGCTTTTGCTGATTTGTAAATATTTTCCAGTTGAGTTTTCATATTTTATCTCCCTTCAAAAATAATACCCCGAGAATACTGAAATGTAAATATTTTTATGCATTCATGAAATTATGATAAAATATATTATGAGTTGAAGAGGGATATATAGATGTAACGAAATGTAAAAATTTCGTGAAAAAGTGTTATAAAATCAGGGAAATGTGGAATTAAGAAAGAGTAAGGAAACAAGTAAATAAAGTCTGTTATTAAGGAATAGCGAAAGATGAGAAGCGTTCAGAGCGGAAGTTGTATAAACAAGCCTGTAACCTGCTCCCTGATTGGATTTGGCGCCACGGGGGGGGGGCTGGAAGCTGCCTTTGCGTCTCACTCTGCCTCTACCTCTCCGGTTCACTAATAGAACATGTCATCCTGAACTTGATTCAGGATCTTACCAACTTGGCGTTTACTTACAAATCCGGGAGAGGTTTACCCCCTATTCACGACTTACTGCTCACGAATCACGCGAAAGCGAGGTGTTGAAATGTTAAGCATAAACACCAACCTGACGGATATGATAATTTTAGATAGCCTGAATAATTCTACTAATGGGATTAATAAGAGTATAGAGCGACTGA
>CALVCR010000118.1 GCA_944326125.1 Candidatus Gastranaerophilales bacterium
CACCTCCGGCTCCGGTTTTGATTAAAAAGGCATTAAATCTTTCTAAAGGTTCTGCTGTGCCTAATAAAACTAAGGTAGCTGAAATTACCAGAGAACAGCTTGAAGAAATAGCTAAAATCAAGATGAATGACTTGAACGCTACAACTATGGAAGCAGCTGTCAACATGATTAAAGGCTCTTGCAGAGCTATGGGTGTTACTGTTAAAGAATAGGCGTAAGCCCGGTGCGTAGCCGGTGTTGGCTCGCGGGAGCGAGACAAGCAGGGCGAAGCACAACGACACCGCCGTTGTGACGAAGCGATAGCGAAGGAACGAAGCAATTTTAATTGCACAGGCGGGAAAAGAATAGGCGTAAGCCCGGTGCGCAGCCGGTGTTGGCTCGCAAGAGCGAGACAAGCAGGGCGAAGCACATTAATGTAATTAAACTATGGAAGGACTTTTGTCCGTTATCACCATGAAAGGAAAAGAAAAATGTCAAAAGTAACTAAAAAACAAAAAAAACTTCAAGAATTACTTGCTGATTTCACTCAACCGGTAAGCGGACGTGAAGCATTAACTAAATTACAAGAAATATCCAAAGAAGTATCAAAGTTCAACGAAACAGTTGAATGTCACATGAGATTAGGTATTGAAGTAAAACATGCTGATCAACAGGTTAGATCAACTGTTGTACTTCCTGCCGGTTTAGGTAAAGAAGTTCGTGTCTGCGTTATTGCTAAAGGACCTAAGGTTAACGAAGCAAAAGACGCCGGTGCAGATTTCTACGGAACAGAAGATATTATTGATAAAATCTCAGGCGGATGGTTTGAGTTTGATACATTAATAGCTACTCCTGACTGTATGGGTATGTTAGGTAAATTAGGTAAAGTTTTAGGACCTAAAGGTTTGATGCCGAACCCTAAAACCGGTACTGTTACCTTAGATATAGCTAAAGCAGTTAAGGATGCTAAAGCAGGTAAAGTTGAATTCAGAGCTGATAAACAGGGTATGATTCACTGCCCTATAGGTAAAATCCAGTTCAGCAATGAAGATTTGGTTAAAAACTTCGGGACATTAGCAGAGGCCGTTTTAAGAGCTAAACCGTCTTCCGCTAAAGGAACCTATGTTAAGTCAGTTTATCTGACTACAACAATGGGACCAAGCATCAAGGTCGATTCCAAAAACCTTGCCGCCGAAGTTAAAGAAATTGTTGGTTGATATTTATAGCTGGCCTTACGGTCAGCTTTTTTTTAAGAGAGCGGGTGAAAATGATGTAATCATTTTCACCCGCTCTCCTTTTAAATCCGGATTGCGCCGTAATAATTTTACCTCCCCCCCTTGGATTTATGGTAGAATTAAATAAAAAAGGAGATTAATTATGAAAATCAGAGCAAGCCACATTTTAGTTGACACAAAAGAACAAGCGGAAAATCTTTTGCTTGATATTGAAAACGGAGTAGCATTTGAAGACTTAGCAAAAGAATATTCTAAATGCCCTTCAGGACGTAACGGCGGTGATTTAAGATGGTTTGGTAAAGGAATGATGGTTAAACCTTTTGAAGATGCAGCTTTTGCACTCAAAAAAGGAGAAATTTCTAAGCCCGTAGAAACTCAATTCGGCTGGCATTTGATTAAATTAACAGATATCGACGAGGACTAAGGGGGGGGAAATATAGAAAAGAAATGGATTACAGTACCGTCTTAGAAAATCTGAATATTGACTGTTTGCTTGTTAACTCCACAAATGAGTATCTTGTGGAATATTCTTCACTTGAAGAAAACGCAAGATATACTTTAACCGGATTTTCAGGCTCGACAGGAGATGCCTTAATTACTAAAAGAGGAATTTATCTATTTGTTGACGGAAGATACCACACCCAGGCGGATATGGAAGCCAAAGAAGGAGTAAATGTAGTTAAACTTCAGCTCGGACAGAGGCAGGATGATGAAATTTGTAAACTCATTGAACCGGATGAAGTTTTAGGAATCGTTGCTAAAAAGGTGTCTCAAAGCAGACTGGAAAAGTTTCAAAAAAAAGTTAAAACTAAGCTTTTAGAAACTGACCCGATTAATAACCATACCTGCCCGCACAAAGAAGAACCTGTAAGCTGCGGGTACCAGCCAAGGGAATTTAGCCCTGAAAAACCCGTTTTTATAACTAACCTTGAAGAAGTATCTTATCTTACCGGACTGAGAGATTTTTCAAAAGACGGCTCAGCAAAAATCTGGGGAAAACTCTTTGTTCATAAAGATAAGCATACCCTTTTCAGAGAGCCTGCAGATGCGTTTCTTAAGAATTTTGAAAGTGAACTTATTATAGACAAAAATTCTATAAATGCTTATGATTATTCTTTAATAAAGAAACCCGTGCATAAGATTTCAGATGTAAAAATTCTTAAGTCAGTTAAAACAGATGCAGAAATTGAAGCTTATAAAAAAGCTTTTAACGCAACAGATAAAGCCGTTATGGCTGTCAGAAATTACATTGAAACAAACGACAATCTTTCGGAATACGATATTGCCACAAAACTCCGTGAAGAATTTATAAACTACGGAGCTAAATCATTGAGTTTTAATTCTATCGTAGCCATAAACCAAAACTCTGCACTCGCCCACTATTCAAAGAATGCTAAAGATGTTTATTTAAAAGAGGGCTCGCTTGTCCTGATAGATTGCGGAGCCTACTATGAAAACGGTTTAGCTACAGATATTACAAGAGTATTTGTTAAAGGACAGCCGACTGAGCTTCAAAGAAAAGTCTATACAACAGTTCTAAAAGCTTTTCTAAACTCTTATCATAACTATGCCAAAACCGGATTTGAAATAGATACAAAAGCTCACGAAATTCTTGATAACAAAATAGAAGGGTTTACCTTCTCCCACGGACTCGGGCACGGCATAGGGATCAATGTCCATGAAGCACCGCCTAATTTAAGTCAAAATGATATTGCCAAAATTGAAATACTTGACTATATGTGCTTTACAATAGAACCGGGATTATATAATCCGGCACACTTCGGGGTAAGACTTGAAAACTCCTGTTTCAGAAAAGATGGTGCAAATGTATCATTTGTTAAAATGGGATATGAAGGTAAGCTTATTGACTACACCCTTCTTAATGAGCAGGAAAAAGATTGGCTCAAGGAGTTTGAAATATTATGAAAATAACAAGCGTTAATAATGAACTCATAAAAGAAACATCAAAACTTCTGCAAAAAAAATACAGAGATGAGACAGGATTTTTCATAATAGAAGGAGAAAAAGGTGTATCAGAAGCCATTGAAGCAGGATTGGAAATAAAAAATGTTTTTGTGCTCACCGGACTTGAGAGTTTTAAAAATTTAAATCCTATAGAAGTAACAGAAGCCGTAATGGCAAAAATTACAGGAGCAAAAACCGCCCCTAAAGCTGCAGCCGTTGTAAGACAACCTAAATATAATATTGCAGATTTAAAAAATATCAAAAAAGCGGCTCTTTTTGAAGGGATCAAAGATCCGGGTAATCTTGGAACTATTTTAAGAACTGCAGCAGCTTTTAATATAGAAGGGATAATTTTATACGGCGACACAGTAGATTTATATAACCCGAAATGTGTCCGCTCTTCAGTAGGAAACCTCTGGAAAACAAAAGTTTTTGAAATAAAAGATTTTTCTTTGCTAAAAGAATATTTTGCGGATTTCCAACGTTTAGCAACACTTCCTGCAAACAATAAAACAATTCCGCTAAATGATTACACCCCAAAAGATAAAGTTCTTGTTATGTTTGGTTCAGAAGCCGAGGGTTTGAGTGCAGAATTAAAAGACTTTGCAACTGATAATATAACTATAGAAATGTCTTCTAACGTCGAATCACTCAATCTAAGCATTTCTGCAGGAATAATTCTTTATAATATATTTGTAAAATAACACTGCTATATATTGACCTAATATCCCCCCCCCTAAAAAAAGCCCCCGCGTATTGCGGAGGCCTCAATTACGATATCACGTCTAAATCAAGTTCAATGCTATACTTGGCGTTTGGTTAGCCGTAGATAACAGTGTTGCAGAAGATTGCTGCAAAATCTGATACTTAATATAGTTTGAAGCTTCTGTTGCTACATCGGCATCCTTGATTGATGAGTTAGCCGATACGATATTCTCCTTCTGTACACTTATTGCATCAACAGCTGATTCCACACGATTCATATACGCACCTATTAAAGTTCTTCTATCTGATATATTTTCTATTGCATCATCTATAAAATATAAGAACTCACGAGCTGTAGAATCTGTCGTATAAACAGCATCACATATAGCAGTTATGCAAGATAATGTTCCGTCTTCATAATCTCCTGCATTCAATTCTGCAACCCTTTCTGCGAGATGGTCTGTTGTTTCTTCAGCATCAGTACGCTGATACCATGTATCACTAGCCTGTCCTCCTGCCACAAAAATTGCAGTACACATGGCAGATTCAAAAAGTGATGCATTCAGATTAATAATATTTGGTAATCCGGCATTATTACTTACCTGAAGATTAACGCCTTCTCCTGATACAGCAGCATTACTTGTACCGTCTAAAAGCTGAATTCCGTTATAATCAATAACTCTGCACAGACGATTAATTTCCATCATTCTCTGCTCAACTTCAGCTCTGATAGCCTGCATTGAAGATGTACCATAGGTACCGTTTGCGGCCTGTTCGGTCAAATCTCTTATACGCTGTAAGTAGCTTCCGACAATATCCAGGACCCCTTCTTCCGTATCAAGAAGAGAAAGTCCCATTTCAGCGTTTGATTCAGCTACATCATAACCGGAAATTTGAGCTTCCATTAATGTTGATACAGCAGAGCCTGCAGCATCATCTGCACCCGAGTTAATTCTAAAACCTGTTGATAACCTTTCCATTGCAGTATTCATACCTGCAGTAGCTTGAGATAAGTTTCTCTGCGCCGTTAATGCGGCAAGGTTCGTGTTAATCGTAATTGATGAAGTCATAATTCAATCTCCTTTTTCTTACTTTTTTCATCCTTGATAAATTACTATTCAATTTTTATTTCCAGCTCAAATAAGCTATCAGGAATTCATTCCGTAAGCTCAGATCAAGCAGGGTATACTAAATTACAGGTCTGATTATTCAGCCCTTTTTGGCCAACAGCTTACGCTGCAGGTACTTTATTTTACACTAACATCTTAAAGCATTTTTCTTCGGTTTTAAATTCTCAATAAGTTAGAACTTTCTCTACCTAAAGTATAATTTTCATACCTTGAAATGAAATAACCTTGATGTTAAACTATAGGACAAAAGAGGTATGAAAATTGACAGCCGAGCTAACCAACGAAGAAATTGTAACAAGATTACTTTCATCCAATGAAGTACTTAAACCTCAGAAGGGGAATTTCTACATATCCAATCCTATGTTGGATACATTAGGAGACTTTCTTTTGGATATAGAGACTGAATACAAAGAACCTCCGTCCATTGAGACGAAGGATTCTAAATATGTTTTTATAAAGCAATAAAAAACTCCCTTTCGGGAGTTTTTTATATTATGCTGCTTTTACCAGAGGTCTTCCTGAATTATTTTGTAAAGGTTTCTTTTCGTCTTGCCATTCAAGTTCAATTGTGTTATCAACTGTAATGGCTGCAGTATTGTCTGCGGCTTTATCCGCTTTATATTTAGAATTTTCTTTATTTTGAGAAGTAAATGTATATTTACCTTTTAAAGTTCCTGCGTTTGCATCAACGTTGTATGATAATTTGCCTTCAGCATCTTTTGTTACATTGCTTATCGGACCTTTAACCCATTTATCTGTAGAGGCTTCTCTGTACTCTACTTCAACAGTTACACCTGATTTTTCAAGGAGTTTCAATACCGGGTATATGTTTGACAATTTACCAACTTGTTCATCGCCTTCGCCGGTTATGTAGCCGATCTTTTTCAATATATCAATTGCTTGGTCTTTTGTTAATTTATCAATCTGAGGATCTTTTAACTCTTTAACTTTGTCAAGATTAATACCTGCTATATCAACGACTCCGGTATCATCTGCATCGCCGGTCTCAGTTACAACGGTGTCATCTTCGGAAGAATCTGAAGTTATACCTGCCTTGAATTTTTCAAAATCAGCTTTTAACATTGCTATCTGATCATCATTTTCAGTATCATTAATACCGTCTTTTGCCGTCA
>CALVCR010000119.1 GCA_944326125.1 Candidatus Gastranaerophilales bacterium
TACCTCAGGAGGAAGCGCTTTAATTTGTTCTATAACATCATTTCTATCCAGTTCTTCATGCATGAAGAAATTAGCAAGATCATCTTCTGTAAACATCATAATTATTTGTTCTAGCGGAAATGCTTCTCTTACGACATTTACCAATTCTTCTACATCTACATGCATGAGCATTTCAAGAAGTTTTTCCTGCGTAAAGAAATACAGTCCCATAACAAGTTCTTCGCTATTAAGCATAGGGAGGATTTTTTCCCTTGTTTTAGAATCCATATTATGAAGAAGTACAAACTTATTTTCTATATCTGTTAACTTAAATATCTTTATAAGTTTTTCAGGAGAATGATAAATTTCGCGGGCATACTTAACCGCCTGAGTATTTCCTCTTTCGGCTTCAGCTTCAATAATCTCATCAACCGTACTAAGTCCGTATTCGCGAATCATTCTGGAAGAGGTTATATTCATCCTCTCCGCAAAAAGTTTCATATTCGCATCTATTACGATTGACATAGTCTCTCCTTAAATTATTTCTTATATATATAAAGTATATAAGTTATAAATAATTGCCTTTTTTGTGAAGATTTGTAACATTGAGTTTGATTGTGGTATAATTTTACTGTTATGAAAAGAGTAGCTCTATTTATTTTAACATTATTTTTGCTTTTAATAAATATATCCTCTGATGCTGCGCAAAAATACACAAAAAAAGTAATTAAAGCAGTTTCTACAGACGGATTTAATATTAATGCAACTTTAACTTATCCTAAAATTAAAACTCAAAAAGAATTCAAAACGGTTATCTTATTACACTCTCTTGGATACAGCTCCGACTGGTGGGGAGATTTGCCTCAGCTGTTGCTTGATAAAAATTACGCGGTATTGGCGATTGACCTGAGGGGGCATGGCAAAAGCATTTATGATCCGTCGCTGGAAAGAGTATCTTGGAAAAATTTAAAAAATACTGCATACGCGAAATATCCGGATGACGTAATTGCGGTTATAAATAAAGTTAAAGAAGAAAACAGTAAAAGAATATTCTTTAATAATTATGCTGTCGTAGGATCTGATATCGGTGCAAGTGCAGGTGTTCTGGCATCCGATAAGTTAAAAATAAGACCTAAAACAATAGTTATGCTCTCTCCTGTTACAGAAACAAAAGGGCTTTATATACCTGTAAGCCTTGCACATCTTGATAACGTAGATATTTTAGCAATATCAGGTACGGATGATGTTATAGCAAAAGAAGCATCTGATTATCTGAGTAAGTTTGCTCAGGCGCATTTTACGGAATATACATCAGAATCTAAAACCTCCGGCATGCTGATGTTAAAGAATGATGAAAGCCTTGCAGACATTATCGCCGAATGGGTCGGAGAATATTTAAACTAAAGACTTGCCCCGTTATCTTTGAGTTTATTGAGGGCTTGTTTTGCTCCGTCATAGTTTCTGCATAGTTTTACAACAAACTCAATTGAAGCTTTATCCTGCTTAATTGCGTCTTTAAGTTTATAAATATCCGCCAGCTGTAAGTTATTAATACCTTCATCAGAATACAGATACTTTTTCAAAAGCTCCTGCGACTCGGTATCTAAGCCTGCAATATTATGTTTGAATGAGTACCAGTTATAAAAATAATAAATAAAGAAATATTTGTTTATCTCCCCTTTTGTTAATACAAACATCTCATCTGTTTTCAGCTTGAATTTACTTTGTGTCAAAAGGGAAAGATAAAGAGCCTTTGCTCCACGCTGGGGGTAAATGAAGCCCTCATTCTCTCCTATAGAATTTAAATATGAAACTTTTTCTATATAATAAACACCCGTTCCGTGTTTTTTTACATACTCAAGCAGCTCTTTAGGCTCATAACTCGAACTCTTTAGAATAAGCTGGATTTCTTCTTCCATCTTTTCTTTTTCGCCCTGAGCTAAAGAATCTAAACTCAACAGACACCCGTCAGAATAAAACCTTTTTCTTGAAGAAGTATTCTTTACCCCGATAGTTTTTGACAATCTTCTGGTAAGGATTTTTTCCTGAACGGACAGTATAAAATAAATCAGATTCTTAAATAAGCTCATAGTTTAATTATGACATTAAATACAGAATCTAACAAGAGATTAAGCTCTTTTTTCTTCAATTTTTTCTGCAGCATCTTCAATCTGCTGTGTAGCGTAGAAGTTAGAGAATGTTTCATCCTTGATATTCATTAATGTGCTGTCAGAAGTATGTTTAATAAGAGCACTTAAACCGGCATTGTTAACGTTCTTTAATGTATCAGCCTGAATACCGTCTGCAAAAGTTTCATAAATTCTGAGAGCTTGTTTTACGATACCTTGATTTGCAATATATTGAAGATTATTAAATACGTCAACTACAGCTTTTTTAGTTCCGTTATTTTCGATATAAGCTTTAAAACCGCTGATACCTGCTCTTGCAGCAGATGCAATGTTGTTTGAAACAGAGGCTGCAGTATTTCCATTTACCCCTTCTTCATTTACCCCTTCAACAGGTTCAACAGCTGTATCCTGTGATGCAATCTGAGACGTAAGCTGCTGTAATCTTGTTGTATCAACGGATGGAGTGTTATTAAATCCGAATGAATTGTTATTATCAGTATTTGAAGATGCATTGTTTGAAGCTGTTTCAGCCGGAGTGCTTACAGCTGCAGGAGCAGGTTCGTTTAATGCTGTTGTTGTACCGTTTTTGATATCGTTAACAACTGTAGAGTAGTTACCGTTAGTAACTTCGTCCATCAATTTAACAAACTCTTCAGAAGTCATTGTCATTGTTTCAGGATGTTTTTCAACATAAGAAACAACCTGTTCCATAACTTCTCTGTAAACAGGAAGCTCATAAGCATCAGAGTTCATTGTATTTAATATTTGAGTTTTGAATTCATCAGAAATGCCAACGTTATTTGCAGTACCTGTCATTTCACCGGCTGCACCTGCAACGTATAAATTATTCTTTTTAACAAGAAGCTGCTGTTCTTCTTCAGTAAGTTCTTCACCGTTTGCAATTTTATTTTCGATAACTTTTAAAGCTTCTGCATTTTCTTCAAAGAACTTTTTAGCACTTTCATTTAATTCTGTATGATAGTTTGCAACGCCTTCTTCGCTTCTGTATTTAGCAGCCACTGCTGAAATCTGGGTAGCACCATCCATATCAGGAACGTTGCCTTCAATATCTTTTTCTGTAGTTAATTCTTCTATATCTTCAACAGTAACACTGTCTGCAGCTTCGGTTCTTTTCACATCATCGGTGTAGCTTCTGAATACAGATTCAAAACCTTCAGGTCTGCTTTCTGCCAATAAAGCCTTTGCTGCATCAATAAAGATTTGGCGTTTTTCTTCCGGTGTATTGATTAATAACTTAGCAAAATCTTGTAATTGAAGTTTTACAGCTTCTTCTCTTGACATACCCTTATCGATTTTTTCGGTAAAGAAGTTGTCAAAATATTTTTTTAAATAGCTTTTAATTTCTTCTTCAGAGCAAGAATACAAATCTTTAACCCCAAAGAATCTTTCAAAACGATCTGCTATTGATTCATTATTACGGCTCTGAGCTTTTTCAAATCCTTCAATAGACCATCCCGTATGAATTGCAATATTATAGTTGTTAGCGAGGGTTGCTAGCTCTTTTAGATCAACTTTACCGTTTACGGAAAGTTTTTCAAGAGCTGCCTTTAAGCATTCAACGTGTTTTTGGATTTCGCTGTTCGGCATATTAAGAAGTTCTTCCTGCGGAACACCTGCAATTTTTTCCATAAGACCGATTTTTTTAGCTTCGCTGAGGCTGATACCGTACTGTGTGCAAAGAGCTGCAATTGAGTTATAAAGCTCATCTACAGTACGTTTTTGTGCTGCTTGAGTGTTTGAGGTATTGTTTGTTTGAGTAACATCAATGTTGCCTTCGCCTTCTACTACTTTTTGATCAACCAATTCAATAGCTGCAGAGGTATTGACAGCAGAAGAACCTGCAGCCTGTATGCTGCCGGTCTGTTGATTGTATAAATTTTGAACATTAATATCTGTCATAATATACCTCATATATATAAAGTATATATAAATAGCATAAATTGCAGGCGGTTGGCAAAAATTTACAAAACTTAACAATATGCGTTTGCGGAAAGATTAGTATTTTCCCGCCTCCTCACATTGTGTAAACTTTTGTTAAATTTGAGTTCAAATTATTAAAGTTTTTAAAAAAAATGCCGTTAATGATTTTGTAAGGTAATTGAAAGGAGTATAAGTTATGTATTCAATGTGGCCTGGATGTTACAGTTTTAGGGACGAATTAAAGCTATTTATGCTGTTGATTAAGGATTGGGCTGATTCAATTGTGTTAAAAATCTACGAACTTGATAGCAGATTACACACATAAAAAAGTTTAACTCTCGAAATACGTACTAAAGCACTTCAGAGAAGTGCTTTTTTTTTCCTGTTTTTTTTGGTAGAATATTAGGAGAGATATTGGGGTGTAATATTTTCGTTGAAAGTATTACGGTTAAATTATGAAGAGAATATTTTTTCTAATAACGTTATTCATATTTTTTATCCAGTCATTTTTGCCGGCACTAGCAGAGGGAGAACCTCTGAAAATTATGTCGCTTCATTATGATGACTCATCCTCAATAGTTTATCTCACCTCAAAAGACCAGCCGTCTGATCCGAAAGCTCTATCTAATATAAAGTATGTACGTTTATCCAACCCGAACCGTATTTATTTTGATATAGAAAACGCCGTTCTTATTGGAGAAAAACAGCAGCTTGTCTTTGAAAAAAGTAATGTAAAAGAAATCAGACTTGCGCAGTTTGAAACAAATCCCGATATTGTAAGGGTTGTAATAACTTTTGAAGAAGATTTTGATACTTCTAAAATAAAATTATTCTCCATAGACGGAAATATCATCGTCCAGGTTGCAAAGCCCGCGATTGGAAATGATTATTTTAATACAATTTATGATGAGAACACGATAAACCCTATTTATTCAAGCATTGTAGCGAATTCGCAGTTTATCCAAAAAGTTACAATCCCGACATCTTCTCAGGTTAAGATTCCGGCTAACGTAATGGATGATATTCAAAGAGCTTTTGAAAACTCCACACTTCCTAATACAGACGGGAAAACTTATGATTCTACGGTTTCAGTAGATATATCATCAAAACTAAAATTGAGAACAAAGTATTTTATTGACCAATATATAGCAAAAGACGGCGGGCTTCTTGTAAGCGGGTTAGGGCAGGTTACAACAGCTAAAATGTTTTACCTCAAAGAACCTAACAGAGCCGTAATTGATCTTCCTAATACATATCTGGATAAAGATGTCAGAAACAAAGAAATCAATCTGTGCCCTGACG
Source organism: Candidatus Gastranaerophilales bacterium (assembly GCA_944326125.1). GTDB lineage: Bacteria > Cyanobacteriota > Vampirovibrionia > Gastranaerophilales > Gastranaerophilaceae > CAG-196. The sequence goes on from CALVCR010000119.1 coordinate 5,352, forward strand.
GAAGCTGCAAAGATACCGCAAAAATAGGACAGTTTGAATACAACAAAGCACGTATCGTTATAACATCCGATAAACCCGACAAATATATGCCTATATATTCTCAGGACGGGCAGTCTCTGTTTGTGATAGATTCTGACAAGCTTGACCATACAAAATTGGCAGACAACGTATCTAATATAAACAAGGCTTTTGTAAGAAAGATTGACTCACGAACAAACGAGTTGGTTTTATCTTTTTCATCTCCTGTTGTGCATTCAATCTTGAGAACAGATAATTCTTTAAACTTTTTCCTGTTTAATGTTAAAAGCTATAACGAAATGGACATAATAAAAACCTTAGGGAACAGTTACTACAAACAATTTACTCTCTCTCTTCTGCCTAAAATAGGTGTTCGGGCTGCTATGCCGATTAACAAGGCCGATATAGTAAAAGTTGAGCAGAGTTTAGACGCTAAAGCTCTTAAAATTACTATTATAAGAACCCAGCAGGAAACCAAGACAGAAAAACCGCTTAAGAAAGGTTCAACCAAGAATAAAGTTGTACTTGATGCAGGCCATGGAGGCTCTGACTACGGAGCAATAAGAGAAGGTATAAACGAAAAAGATATCACTCTTGATATTACTCAAAGGGTGGACGAAATCTTGCGTTCAAAAGGATATAAAACTGCGCTTACAAGAAAAAATGATACATATGTATCATTGGAAGACAGGGTTAATTTCTCAGAAGATGAGACCCCGGAAATCTTTGTAAGTATTCACGTAAACTCCGCAGTGGCAACAACTCCTAGCGGAATAGAAACCCACTATTATCACGAATACAGCAAAGATCTGGCAAAAGTTGTACATAAACACCTAATGAAAGAGATTGATACAAACGACAGAGGTCTTATTAAATCTAAGTTCTACGTAATTAACCATACAACGGTGCCGGCAATTCTTTGTGAAATCGGATTTATATCAAACGATAAAGAACGAAATGAACTGATTTCCGAAAAACGCAAAAAAGCTACGGCGAAAGCTATTGCAGAAGGTATTATTGAATATCTGAAGGGGAAATAAATATTAACCCTCTCCTTGAGGAGAGGGTAGGGTGAGGTGAAGATAATGAACGAGGTTAAAAATAATGGATAAATATTCTCCTATAGGCTTTTTTGATTCCGGTGTAGGCGGATTATCCGTACTTTCTTGTTTTAAGAATATTTTACCCAATGAAGATACAATTTATTACGGAGATTTAAAGAATTTACCGTATGGAGATAAATCTCAGGCTCAGATTATCGGTTACTCAAAAAAAATTCTTGATTTTTTTGAAAATCAAGGCGTAAAGGCTGTGGTTATTGCCTGCAATACCTCTTCAGCTTTGGCTTATGAGAGTGTAAAAGATCACTATGATTTCAAACTCTATCCTGTTTTGCAGTCCTGTGCCAAGGTTGTATCAAGTATGCCGATTAAAAGAGTCGGTATCTTTGCAACTGAAGGAACCGTGAAATCAGGAGCTTATACAAAAGAGATTACAAAAAATAATCCCGATATTCAGGTTAAAGAAATGGCCTGTCCTAATTGGGTAAAAATAGTGGAAAAACTTACTCCGGATATTGATCCGGAAGCTGATATTAAATCAAAACTGGATGAAATGCTTCAATGCAGTCCTGATAAGATAATTTTAGGCTGCACTCATTATCCGTTTTTAACCCCGATATTGACTAAATTTGCACCGGAAGCTCTCTTTATAAATCCGGCTGATATTTTTGTTGAATTTATAAAATCAGATCTGGGGGAAAATAATCTGTTAAATCCAAAAACCACCGGCGGCAAAGAAGAGTTTTATGTAAGTGCAAACCCAGAGGGATTCAAAGACCACGCAAAAATATTCTACAGAATAAACGAGGGAGTAGGAGTAAATTTGGCATAATTGAATCTTATTACCTTATTACCCTATTACTCTTTTTATTATATTTTACCCCTCCTTGGCGCGCGAAAAGACTTCGGTATCAATATTATCAAAACTCTTATCAAAGAAAAATGCACAGCTTGCCACCATTGAAGCATTATCAGTACAGTATTTCATCTGAGGAGCGTAAACATCGTAGCCTAACTCTTTAAGGCTGAAAACTTTTCTTCTGATTTCAGAGTTTGCGGCGACACCGCCTGCGAGGACAACCTGTTTATACCCTCTTTCTTCTGCAGCTTTTTTAACTTTTTTATACAAAGTTTCCGAAACACATTCCTGAAAACTTGCGCAAATGTCTTTAACAGGAAGCTCCTGTCCGTCAAAACTTTTAACAAGCCTTAAAACGGCCGTCTTAAGCCCTGAAAAGCTGAAATCATAACCGCCGACATTTGCTTCCGGAAGTTTAAAAGCGTGAGAATTTCCTTCCTGAGCCATTTTATCGAGTTTCGGACCACCCGGATATGGAAGCCCAATTAGGCGTGCTACCTTATCATAGGCTTCACCAACCGCATCATCGATAGTTTCACCAATTATTTCAAGTTCAGAATATGATTTAACATCAATAATTTGAGTATGTCCACCGCTTACAAGAAGTGCAATGAACGGCGGCTCGAGAGCCGTATCTATAAAATTAGCGCATATATGTGCGTTCAAGTGGTTTATTCCGATAAACGGCTTGTCATAAGCTAAAGCAAGAGCTTTTGTAGCATTTAACCCGACAAGAAGGCACCCTACTAATCCCGGGCCTACAGTTCCTGCAAAAGCCGTAATATCTTGAGGTCTTACACCTGCCTGCTTAAAAGTTTCATCTACAACAACATTAACCGCTTCAAGGTGTTCGCGAGCAGCAATTTCAGGTATTACACCGCCGTATTTTTCGTGGGTTTTAATCTGAGAAGCCACAACATTAGCAAGAACCTCTCTTCCGCCTTTTACTATAGCACAAGCTGTCTCATCGCAGCTGGATTCCAGCGCCATTATTAAAGAATTTTCATCAATTGTAACGGGTTTGTTACTGAATAATGTATTTTTTACCTTTTTCATAGTAGCATTATAATACAAGGTGGAAATATTTAAAAGCATAAACCCACCCCTGATAAGAGGTAAATCACAAAGCAATATGAAATTTTTAGATAAAGCAAAAATTAGAGTAGTATCAGGCAATGGCGGTAACGGAATGGTTGCCTGGAGGCGCGAAAAATATGTAGACAAAGGCGGGCCTGCCGGCGGTGACGGCGGAAGAGGCGGAGACATATATTTTATTGGTGATGAAAATATGTCAACACTTCTGGACTTTAAAATCAAATCCGTATACAAAGCCCAATCCGGCGAAAACGGCGGCATAAAAGGAATGCACGGAGCCTGTGCAAAAGACTTATTTATAAGAGTTCCTCTCGGAACAATGGTTCGCGATACAAAAACAGGTAAAATTATAGCCGATATAACAGATCCTGAGCAAAAAGTTTTAATTGCAAAAGGCGGAAGAGGCGGAAGAGGCAATGCCCGTTTTGCCACCGCACAAAAACGAGCACCTCAATTTTGCGAGCCGGGAGAACCCGGAATCGAAAGAACCCTTGAGCTTGAACTTAAACTTATAGCTGATGTCGGGCTGCTCGGTATGCCAAATGCAGGAAAATCAACTTTTATAAGCGCGGTCAGCTCTGCACGCCCTAAAATTGCGGATTACCCGTTTACAACTCTTGTTCCGCACCTCGGAGTAGTTAAAAAAGCCGATGAAGGCTCTTATGTTATAGCGGATATTCCGGGTCTTATTGAAGGAGCATCTGAAGGTGTCGGGCTGGGGCACGAGTTTCTGCGCCACGTTGAAAGATGCCGTTTCCTTGTTCATATTGTGGATTTAACCTCGCAAGATCCTGTTAATAACTATAAAATTATTAATAATGAGTTAAAAAAACACTCGGAAAAATTAGCTAATCTTTATCAGGTTCTTGTATTAAACAAAATTGATGCGATTTCTGAAGAGGATAAAGAAAAATATATAAAAGAGTTTCAGCAATATTCGGACAATGTTTTTGCAATCTCTGCCGTTACAAGAGAAAATCTTGAACCTCTATTATATTTCTTATCAGATAAAGTCGATGAAATTCCGAAACCTGAAACAGAGATTGAAATAGAAGAAGATTTAGATGCCTATGATAACGACGATAGCGCGTTTGAAGTAACAAAGCTTGATAAAAATACCTACCTGATTTCAGGCGGAAAAATTAACCGCCTTGCAAAGGTTACGGATGCAAGAAATACAGAGCAGGTTATAAGACTTCAAAACATAATGAAAAGTATGGGAGTTTTTGAAGTTCTGCATGATTACGGACTGAAAAACGGCGACACTGTAATATTAGGGCATCTGGAACTCGGATATTATGACGATGAAATCTGGGGAGAAGGAAGCAAGGTCTAATAGAGTGAATTCTGCAATTGAAGAAGCTAAAAAGTGTGAAAAAGATGTGCCGATTGGCTGTGTGATAAAAAAAGACGGGAAAATTATTGCTTCCGCTCACAACAGACGGGAAATCGACAATGATATAACCGCACACGCAGAAATTCTTGCAATAAAAGAGGCTCAGAAGGTTTTAAACACATCGCGTTTAAATGATTGCGAAATGTTTGTTACACTTGAGCCATGTCCTATGTGCGCCTGGGCAATCATCCAGAGCGGAATAAAAACTCTTTATTTCGGCTCATATAATCCCCAGTACGGAGCAATGGAGTCAGTACTTAATTTACCCCTGCTTGCAAAATCCAAAATAAAAGTGTATGGTGGTATAGAAGAAGATACTTGTAATAAAATTCTGAAAGATTTTTTTAAGAAAATACGATGATTACAAAAACTGAGCTTGATAAACTTGTAGAAAAATACGAAACACCGGAGTTCATAAAAGACGACCCGATACAATTTATTCACAGGGGAAACTGTAAAGAAGAGAGTGAACTTTACGGTTTCATAGCATCGCTTTTTGCCTACGGTAACAGAAAAATGTTTATTAAGAAACTGGAAGATATTTTTAAAAGAACTGATAACGATATTGTTAACTACATTAAAAACGGAGATTTCTCCAATCTTAGAGGGGTTGAATACAGATTTTCAAAAGAAAACGATATTATTCCGATTTTTGAGATTCTTAATAAACTTTATACAGAATCCAAAGGGCTGGAAGAATTATTCAGCTACGGATTTTCTTCTGATAATTTTCTTCAAACTGTAGTTGACTATTTTTACTCAAGAGCCCCTAAAACTGTTGGTCAGGGATTTTATCATATGATACCAAACCCTGCTAACGGCGGAGCTATGAAGAGAATGAATATGTTTTTACGCTGGATGGTTAGAAAACCTCCGGTTGATTTGGGAATCTGGACTTTTATAAAGCCTAAAGATTTATTAATACCTCTTGATGTCCATGTTGCACGGGTATCAAGAAATATGGGATTATTAAAGCGTAAAAGTAACGATTTTAAAGCTGTTTTAGAACTTACGGAAAAATTAAGAGAATTTTGTCCGGAAGATCCTGTAAAATATGATTTTGCTATGTTTGCTTTTGGTGTAGAATTAAAGAATAAAAACTAGGAGATTGAGTTATGTTTGAAAATATTGATGAAAAAACCGTTAAGTTTGCTCTGTTAATTTTAGTAATAGTGATAATTTTTTCTATACCTTTTGCAGTTATTTCAAGCAAAACGCCTTCTTCAAACATGGTTAACACCAGAGCCGTAAACTCCGAAAAATTAAACAATGATACTGTTATTGAAGAAGAAAATAATATACAAGACGAAGAAATGACTTCTGAAGAAGATTTTTCAGAATCAGAAGAAACAGCTGATACACAAAGCGAAGAAGAGAGTGCCCAAAATACAACAGAAACTCCGGAAGAACATGCTATTGAGCCGCTCGAACCGTTAGAAAATCTTCCTGAAGACGCTGCTGAAGCAAACGGAGCTGCTACAAATGCTACACAAGAAACTGCAGAAGATTTAATAATAAAAGCAGATAAATACAGAGCGGACAAAGATTACGTAAAAGCAATTGAAACTTACAAAACAGCTGCTGAGCGTACAGATGATGTAACAATAAAAGCTCAATGCTACGAAAATACTGCAACAGTTTACGCTATTGTTAAACGTTACGGTTCTGCAATGTCATATGCACAACAAGCTTATAATATGGCTCCATCTACAAGCAGAGAACTTTTACTTGCAAGACTTTATTATAAAACCGGTGAAGTTGATAAAGCTACAAGAAGAGTAAATAACATTTTACAGAGAGATTTTTCAATTGATAAATAACAGTTTTTGCACGGATTTAAAACAACTTATCTATCTTGGTCCGGAAGGCTCATACTCTAATGCTGCAGCAAATATGTTTTCAGAGCTATACGGTTTAAAACCGGAATTTTTACCTTGTTCTTCAATTTCGGAAGTAATAAGAACTCTACAGAGGGCAAACAATGACAAACTGGCAGCAGTAATTCCCATAGAAAATTCCGTGGAAGGCGTTGTAAGAGAATCAATTGATAATCTCTCAGCTCTTGCTGCATTAGGAATACAAATACTTTCAGAACTAAGATTACCGGTAGAACATGCCTTAATTGGGTTTGCAAAAGACAAAACCGAAATCAAAACTATTTCTTCCCACCCGCAGGCATTAGCCCAATGCCGAAACTATATTTACAATACCTGGGAAGGAGAAATTGAAGAAAACCCGGTATTATCAACCTCTTTGGCTGTCAGAGCTCTTTCTCCGGACAAACCCGAATCTGCTGCCATCGGAAGCGAATACTGTGCAAATATTTATAAAATACCTGTAATAGACAGATTTATTAATGACGAAAAAAACAATACAACACGATTTATACTTTTAGGCAAAGCCTCCACTGCAAAGGGGACTTCTTCCAGAACAAGCATAACTTTTTCGACCGAAAATAAACCCGGAGCCTTGAACAAAGTTTTGGAAGTTCTGGAAAGATTCTCGCTCAATATGTCTTATATAGATTCACGACCTTCCAGAAAACAGCTTGGCGAGTATATTTTTTATATTGATTTTGAAGGTCATATTACTGACGAAAATGTAAATTCCGCCCTGCAAGAAATAAAAGAATCTACAAACATGTTCACGGTTTTGGGTTCATATGATGTGAGCAAAATGGGGGTAAAAACTAAGCAATAACTCCGGAACGTTAGCTTTGATTCAGACCTAGATTTTTTTACTTATTTGGGGAAGAAACTTTTGTCTACCGACTTATTTTCTTTTTGGTTACTTTTTCTTTTCAGTTTTTCGCCTCACTTTTTAAATTTTCTTGAAGCTCTAAACTGAAATATTTACCCCAAAAGTAACTGCCGATGGGGAGACTTCTTGCTCATGAGATAGCTAAACAATCTGCTTGGATGGCCAACTTTGAGGCAGACCTGGAATTTTTACTTATTTGGGAAAAGAAACTTTTGTCTGCCGACTTATCTTCTTTTCTTTTTGGTTACTTTTTCTTTTCAGTAAAGAAAAAGTAACTGCCGATGGGGAGACTCGAACTCCCGACCTACTGATTACGAATCAGTTGCTCTACCACCTGAGCCACACCGGCAATTTATTCATATTTATATTATACAACGTAATCTTTTAATAATCTCATCTGCAAACCCGCTGCAAGAAGATTCTCCTCCAAGATCCGCAGTTTTAATTCCAGCCCTGAGTGTTTCAAACAAGGCCGTTTTAATTTTAAAAGCTGCCTCGTTTGCACCTATATAATTCAGCATCTCTATTGCAGACATAAGCATGGCCGTAGGATTAGCTTTATTCTGCCCCGCTATATCAGGAGCAGAACCATGTACAGGTTCAAATACCGCACAATCTTCGCCTATATTTGCTCCCTGAGCAATTCCCAGTCCGCCGATTAAGCCGGCACATAAATCAGAAACGATATCTCCGTACAAATTAGGAAGTAACAAAACATCAAACTGATTCGGATTTTGAACAAGCTGCATACAGCAGTTATCAACAAGAATTTCCCTAAATCTTATTTGCGGAAACCTCTCCGCAGTCTCTCTTGCACAATTTAAAAACAACCCGTCAGAAAGCTTGCATATATTAGCTTTCGTAACAACACAAACCTCTTTGCGGTTATTCTTCAACGCATAGTTGAATGCAAACTCCGCAATCCTTGTTGATGCAGCTCTCGTAATCCTTTTTATACTTTCCGCCGTATCATCATCTATTTGCCGTTCAATTCCGGCATACAAATCTTCCGTATTCTCTCTTACAACAACAATATCAACATTATCATAACGGGTTTTTATCCCCGGAAGATTATAGCACGGTCTCAAGTTAGCATATAGATCAAGTTCTTTTCTTAACTGTACATTAACTGACCTAAAACCTTTCCCAATCGGAGTTGTTACAGGAGACTTTAAAGCGACACCGTTCTCCATAACAGATTTTATAACCCTGTCTGGAAGCGGGGTCTGTTCTTCAGCTATAACATCAGCCCCTGCAGTTTGTACATCCCAGTCAATAGAAACCCCTGATGAGTCAATAATTTTTAAGACAGCCTCAGATATTTCAGGACCGATTCCGTCACCTTTTATTAAAGTAATTCTCTTCATACAGCCTTCTTATAACTATGCTTTTACAGCCTGTTTTGCTTCTATATACGCAGCCAGAGCCTTGGTAAGCTGATCAGGGCAGCTTGTCGGACGGCTTCCGCATGGCAGTCCCTGAAGCCTTGATATAACTTCCTCAATATTCATGCCCCTTACTAACATACCGATTCCGGCAAGGTTTCCATTGCAACCGCCTACAAATTCAAAATCTTCAATAATATTATCTTTTATACGTATCTGCATCATTTTGCTGCAAACACCTTTCGGCTGGTATTGAACAATATCAACGCCGTTAACTTCTTTTATATTAACCTCGCTCATAATACTTACTCCTCATATAATATCTTTAAAATAATTATATCATAGTGAGGAAATATATTTCAAATTTACTGCAGACTATTTAACCGTATTATTCTTATCTGCTTTAAAAGAATCATAAGCGGATGCCAGATCATAGGTTTTATAGAGTTCCCCGTATAATTTAGCAGCTTCTGCAGATCTTGCTTTCTTAGAATATTCTATTACAGCATTAAAACCTTTAGAGTTAATAGTTCCGTCTACTTTTGCAATATCCGGAGACGGTTTACTCATCATATCGGCAGCAAGGATGTTTGTGCCATATTCCGAAATATCAATTTTACCGTCTTTATTTATATCAAGAGGTTCTGCCGTAAAAGTATCATTAATCAAAAATTTATCTTCAAAATCTTTGATCGGATATTCAAGAGCGCCCATTTCTTCATAAGCAGCGCCTAACAGAGCTTTCTTATCAACTTTACCGACCCCAGGCATATACCTGTATTCAAACTCAAGAGGCGGAAGCGAATTTAAATAAACATCATTCTTGTATGAAAAATCATCCAGCTTATCAATATTTCTTTGCTGTGCAGCAGGATCTTGAGAAAATTCCAAAATCGGAGCAGGGTTATAAATATCGTTAACAATCGGTTTTTCAAGATTGCTGATATAATTTTCTACAGCATTTCTTCCGTATTTTACAGAAGGATCTGTAACTTTGTTATCATATTTACCGTTATTTCCGTTGATGTTTGATACCGACATATCCAGACCTCCACACTATATATATTAAAACCTTAAATTAAAAATTATTGCTTTTTACGAAGGCAAAGCTTTACAAAAATTAATGGTTGGAATCAGGCTGAATTATATTATAATAGACTAAGGAGAGATATTATGTCAGAATATATTTTTTTAGACGGCGAATATGTTAAAGCTTCAGAGGCCGTAATTCCGGTAAGGACACATGGTTTTTTATACGGAACTTCTGTTTTTGAGGGTATAAGAGCTTATTATAATAAAAATGATTCACAATTATATATTTTCAGACCAAAAGAGCATTATGAAAGGCTTCTTGCCAGTGCAAAAGTTATGTGGATGAAGAGCAAATATTCTATAGAAGAATATATTCAGATAACAAAAGAACTCCTAAAAAAATGCGAATATAAAACTGACGTCTATATCAGACCAACTCTCTATAATTCTTCAGCAAACATAAGCCCTACTTTATGCGATGTTAAAGAATCTTTTTTAATTTTCACAACCCCGTTTGGAGATTATTATGAACCGCAAAGGGGATTAAGGCTATGCGTTTCCTCTTGGAGAAGAACCTCTGACAATGCAATCCCGCCGAGAGCAAAAATTGGCGGAGCTTATGCTAACGCATCTTTAATTAATACAGATGCTCACCATGCCGGATTTGACGATGCTGTTGTTCTTTCTGAGTCAGGGCAGGTTACTGAAGGCTCTGCTATGAATATTTTTCTGGTTACAAACGGAAAACTCGTTACTACAAATACAACAGACGATATTCTTGTTGGTGTAACGAGAAATACGGTAATTGAACTGGCTAAGGAGCTTAATATTCCGGTCGAAGAAAGAGCCGTCGACAGAACAGAACTTTATACAGCGGACGAAGTTTTCTGCTGCGGAACAGGTGCTCAAATAGCGCATGTTGAGAGTATAGATCACCGAGTAGTCGGAGACGGGAACAAGGGTGAAATTACAAATAAAATCCAAACCCTTTATTTTGATGTAGTAAAAGGAAATATTCCTAAATATAAAGATTGGTGTGTTACTGTATATGATTAATTTTCTCGGCAAATGTATGATGAATCTATATTTGAGTGCCAGATACACGCTATCCGGCCGCTCAAGATTTTCATCAGTTATTGCTCAAGCTGCTGCAATAAGCTATGATTCTTTAATTATTTCACTGGTTATTGTATTTGTATCGGCTGCAGTTATTGCAATACAGGTTTCAAAGCAATTTCTTATGTCCGGTGCGGAAGCATATGTTGGCGGCTCTATTGCCATTGTTATGATAAGAGAAATCGCACCGGGTTTTGTGGCTCTTGCAATAGGAGCCAGAGCCGGAACCGCGATTTCAGCGGAAATTGCTAATATGCAGGTTACATCTCAAGTTGACGCAATAAAAACGCTTAAAGTTGACCCTGTAGGTTATTATTTTTCACCAAGAATAATCGCAGCCGGAATTACTGTCCCAATGGTAGTCCTTATTGCTGAAGTCATTGGGATTTTGGGAGGCTTGGTAGTTTCTTATTTTACGATAGGACTCCACCCTGCAAGATATATAACTTCAGTTTGGTTATGGCTTAGCACTAAAGACATCTATATAAGCCTTTTAAAAGCATTTGTATTCGGAATTTTAATAGCCCTTGTCTGTGCAACTCAGGGGTATGAAACAAAGGGCGGAGCAAAGGACGTTGGTATATCCACGACGAGAGCTGCCGTATTATCCACCGTCTACATGCTCTTTGCAGACTTTATCATTAACCTTATATTCTACCTATAGTTTGAAAAAGACCTTTCTACATGGTATCATGCTCATAACAGAATTGGAGTAATGTTTTGGCCGGTAAAGATGAAACAATTTATAATTTAATCGGAGAGTGGTTAGAAACATACCATTCCTCTAACAGCAAGCTGGAACGGGCAAAAGCTAAAACGCTTATTGTCACAAAAATGATACCAATTGTTAAACATATTGCAAGAACAATTGCAAGACGTGCAAACGACCCTATTGAAGATATGATTCAAGCAGGTTCTATCGGTTTATTAAAAGCTATTGACAGTTACTCAAAAGACAAAAATGATAACTTCAAAATATATGCAGGTTATTTAATAATCGGCGAAATGAAACATTACCTGAGAGACAGACTTAATGCAATAAGAGTTCCGCGTCATATACAAGAATTATCTTACCGTATAAGTAACTTCACTAAAGACCTTACAGTTGAAGAGCTGAATGAACTTACCAATGAAGAAGTTGCATCAGCACTCCAAATCTCACCAAAAGATGTAGACTTTGCTCTCCAAATGGACAGAAGAAAAGATACTATTTCACTTGAGGATGTCTTTAGAGCAGATCAGGACAGTTTAAATTATGAAGAACTTCTTCCCGGGGAGAATTACAAAGAAACAACCGATATTACGGATTCTAAAATACTTCTGAGTGACGTAATCAATAAGCTTCCTGAAGAGCAGAAAAAGCTTGTCGGACTTTATTATTATAAAGATATGAATCAAAAAGAAATCGCGGAAGAGCTTAATTTAACTCAAATGCAGGTATCAAGAAGAATGAAACGAGCTTTTACAAGCATCTATAAAATGATTGCCGAACTGGAAGAATCCAAACAGGAGATTAAGAATGGATAGTTACATCCTTATTCTTATTTGTATTGTAGGCTTATGCTTGGGTAGTTTTTTTAATGTGGTTATATTGCGCTCGCTCAGCGGAGAAAGTATTGTCTTTCCGGCCTCAAAATGTCCTAAATGCGGGCATAAACTTTATCCGTGGCATAACATTCCTGTTATATCTTATATCTTCTTGAGAGGGAAATGCCATTTCTGCAAAGAAAAAATCAGTATACAATACCCTATAGTTGAACTTTTAACTATGATTCTGTTTGCAGCAGCATATTTAAAATTCGGAATCAGCCTTGAAACAATATTTGCGGTTATTCTTCTATCAGGGCTTATAATAATGACCGGAACGGATATAAAAGAAAAGCTGGTCGACTGCAATATTGCAATAGCTCTGGCTGTATTGGGAGTTATTTTCAGTTATTTAAGGGTCGGAACTGTAACTGATTCTCTATTGGGAATTACAGCAGGAGCATTGATTATAGAATTAACAGCCCGTCTCGGATATTTATTTACACCAAAGACAAGAGTAATGGGCGAAGCTGATACATACGTAGCCGGAGCTCTCGGTGCATTTTTTGGACTGAAAGGAATCTGCTTTGTACTTGTATATTCTGTTATTGCTTCAATGGTTCTTGCTCTTCCTATCTATTTATATAACAGGTTTAAAAATAATGATAAGATAACTTGTATACTTTTTATCCTCTTTGTTCTATCTGTATTAGTATTCAAAACAGTCTTTCAAAACTGTGTTACAGTTTCAGCAGTCGGAATTACTGGGATTTTACTTTCAATATCTGTTTTGAAAAACATCAAAAATGAAGGAGACAGAACTTATTTGCCATTTGTTCCAGCACTTGCCGCAGGAGCTGTTTATTTTATGTTTTTCTAAATAGAAAATTTTTAATTTACGAGTTTTATAAAAAATATGCTAAGTGTATCTTATCCAAATCAATCCAGAAATTATTGCGTCTTTGATGAAGACAAAATTTCCGCACGGGTAAAAGAGGGAGAAAAAGGGCTTGTTAAGATACAGCAATCTCTGGAAAATCCAAAAAATGAAGAAGAGGTTCTGGAAAATTTATACATCCTAAACAGAATGCTTGATGAGGGGGTAAACGGAATTGATAAATTGTATCCTTCTTTATCAAAATATAACAATACAAAGTCTCCAAATATTCAAACCTATCTTGCAGGTATTTACCGCAAGACAAAAATTCCGGACGGATTCGGTCCTTTATGGACAATGCTTATCCAAAATGCTATTAACCCGCCAAAAGATTGCCCTTTTGATCCGAATGAAGAAATCGGAGGCGCAATACTGGACTACTTAGCCTGAGAAAGAATTCCGTAACCTGCTTCAAGAGCTTTAATATTTAAAGGCAAAAGGTCTTTTTTCTTGCCTGACATAACTTTTTCAAAACCTTTAGCCAAATATTCCTTTGATACAACATCACATACAGAAGAAAGCACTCCGAGCGCAGCCATATTTGTCACCTTGCTGTTTCCCAGTTCGTTTGCTATTTGAGTCATTGGTGCAAATACATACTCAATATCGCTTCTCGGACGGGATTCCGCAACAAGTGTTGAATTAGATACTATTGTCCCTCCCGGCTTAACCCTGTGTACAAATTTATCAAAAGACTGTTGGTTTAAAACAAGCGCATAATCAGTATCCTGTTTATGAACAGAGCTGACTTCAGAATCCGAAACAACAATTTCGCAATTTACGGTTCCGCCTCGCATTTCAGCACCGTAGCAAGGATACCAGGTAACATTTTTACCTTCCAGCATAAATGCATTTGCAAGAATCGTTCCTGCAAGAAGGATTCCCTGACCGCCAAAACCTGCTAATATAAAATTCTTTTCCATTATTCACCTTTTTCTGTAGTTATATCTTTATAAACCCCGAGCGGGAATACAGGAATCATTTCTTCCCTGACTCTCACATGAGCTTCCTGTGGAGTCATATGCCAGTTTGTCGGACAAGAAGAAAGGATTTCCACAAAACCAAAACCAAGTCCTTGAACCTGTACCTCAAAAGCTTTTTTAAGAGCCTGCTTAGCCTGATTAATATGCGGAATAGTATCCAACGCAACTCTTGCCGAGTATGCTGTACCGTCACATAAAGCAATCTGTTCTGCCGTCTTAATAGGATAACCATAATACTCACGATTTCGTCCGTACGGAGAAGTTGTAGTAATCTGTCCCATAACCGTAGTAGGTCCAAGCTGCCCGCCCGTCATACCATACGTTGTATTATTAATACATATAGCTGAAACGCATTCCCCCCTCAGCGCGGTGTGCATAGATTCGGCTAACCCAATAGAAGCAAAATCTCCATCGCCTTGATATGTGAATACAAACTTATCCGGCCTTGCCCTTTTTACGCCTGTAGCAGAAGCACACGCTCTGCCATGCGGAGCTTCAACACAATCAATGTCCAAAAAATCATACAAAAACACTGAGCAACCTATTGAAGTTGAACAAATTGTTTTTTCTCTTAAGTTCATTTCATCCAGAAGTTCTGCAACAAGTCTTATCGCTACTCCGTGATCGCACCCCGGACAAAATGTATATCTAAAGTCTTTTTTCATTGACTTAGGAATACTGAATACTTGCTGCATATTTATTCTCCATTATTTTTTCTACTGCACTTACTATTTCTTCCACGCTGAGCCACTCTCCGCAAGGTCTGTTAATTAACCCGACATTAGACTTTCCGTTAACGGCGAGTTTAACATCCTTAAACATCTGCCCCATATTCATTTCAACAACAACAAAGTCTTTCCCTTTTGAAGCTAATTCCTGAATTCTTTTGTCTGGGAACGGAGAAAGTGTAATAGGTCTAAAACAACCCGCCTTAATGCCTTTGCGTCTTAAGACTTTCATAGCCGCCTTTATATTACGGGTCATTGAACCAAAAGAAGTTAAGATAATATCAGCGTCTTCAACCTCAAACTCTTCATAAGAGGTTTCATTTTCCGCTATAACCTCAAACTTTTTGAAGAGATTATATACATGCTGAATTTGTTTTTTCTCATCCGTTGCACAAGAATAAATTGCTCTCGCCTCACGATCTTTAGCCCCGGTTAAAGCCCAGGATGAGACATCTACATCAGGATAAGGATTTTTACCAAAGCATGCCGGCTCCATCATTTGTCCCAAAAGACCATCTGCAAGGAGAATAACAGGATTTCTGTATTTTTGAGCAAGATAAAATGCTCTATAAGTATAATCAATGCATTCCTGAACAGTTGAAGGAGCCAGTACAATAATCTTATAGTCGCCGTTTCCGCCGCCATAAACAGATTGATAATAATCCCCTTGTGCAGGATAAATATATCCGAGCCCGGGACCGGCTCTCATAACATTTACCAGAACTACAGGCAATTCATCTGAAGCAGCATACGAAAGAGCTTCTTGCATCAACGCTACAGCCAGAGATGACGATGAAGTCATGGCTCTTACACCCGTAGAAACAGCTCCAACAACCATGTTTATTGCAGCAATTTCACTTTCCGCACAAACATACCCCCTGCCAATTTTTGGCATTTCAGCAGACAAATATTCTCCAATTTCTGTCTGCGGGGTAATAGGATACCCGAAATAGCACTGACAACCTGCATTTATAGCAGCCTGAGCTATCGCATAGTTTCCCTTTATTAAAACTTTTTCATTGTCTTCCGTCATCAAACCTCCAATTTGACTTATTTATACACTGCAGTGATTGCCATATCCGGGCATCTTTTTGCACACATGGCACAGCCGATGCACTCATTGTTCTTATCATCAAACTCTACAAGGTAATCTCCCAGCCTGTTTGTCTTACTGCTCTTTTTTATCAAGCCTTTAGGGCAGGTTGATACACAGAGATAACAAGACTTACAGCGATTACTGTCAATTATAATTTTTCCCATATCTACTCCTACTTCCAAATAAAAGTATAACACTAACAAGGTTTTCAGACCTCTATTGTAACAAATTGTAAAAATTTTTCAAAAAAGTGTTATTAAAATCCAAAAATGTGGAATTAAGAAAATATAAATGATGCAAGGAAGCATCGGTAGGATGCAAAGGCCAGAAAGGAGTATGAAAATGGCACTTACAATTAACACAAACATTTCGTCACTCGTAGCACAATCAAACTTGAGCAAAGCAACTTCATCTTTGAACCAAGCTATTGAAAGAATGACAACAGGTTACAAAATTAACCACGCTTCAGACAACGCTGCAGGTTATTCAATTGCTACTAACTGGGAAACCCAATTGGGCTCTTTAGACGTAGCCGCAGACAACGCTGCAACAGGTGCAGACATGTTAACAACATTAGAAGACACTTATTCTCTGTTAACATCTCACTTACAACGTGTAAGAGATTTGACCGAACAAGCTGCAAACGGAACTTATGGGTCACAATCATTAAAAGCTATCCAATCAGAAATTACAGCCAGATTGGAAGAAATCGATCGTATCTCTGCAAACTGCGAATTTAACGGCTTGAAAATGATGGACGGCTCTATGGGAGAAATTGCTCTTCAGGTAGGCTTATACAGCTCTGGAGACAGCCAGATTGTTCTAAGTGAAGATTTATTTAAACAAGCAGATGTCGCAACCCTATTTGGCGACGATATTGAAACTATAGCACAAAATTGTTCTGGTATCGGAGCTGACGGCACAATTCATGGCGGTCAGAGCGACATGCTTGATAAAATTGATGAAGTAATCAACGAAATTTCAGGTCGTGTAACTACACTTGGTGCTGCTCAAAACAGAATTGAATCAGCAGTAGAATCAATTGATGTACAATCTGAAAATATTACATCTTCATTATCAACTCTTAGAGATGCTGACATAGCTGAAGAATCTTCAAATTATATTCAATCTCAGATTCTGCAGCAGGCCGCAGCTACATTATTAGCAACTGCAAACCAAACCCCAAGCATCGCTTTGAACTTACTATAATAAGTAACACTATATATATTTACTCTAAAAGAGGGCAAGGATTTTTATCCTTGCTTTTTTTTATTCTTAATTATACATACTACAAAGGTCCCAGAAACGGGACCTTTGTAAAATTTTCTCACTCTCTCTAACGTATTTGTTAATGCTCTCTCTTGTATATTAATAAAGTATATCTTTAAGCTTTGATTTCATAAAGAAAACTTTTTGTTACAACTCTTAATAATAAAAAAGGAGGTTTTAAAAACCTCCTTTTATTTATTCTTTTAAGAATGTCTCATAATTTCTGGCAAGAAGATGGGTTCGAACCTGATTTATTAAATCAAGCGCAACACCGACCATGATGATTAGAGAGGTAGCTCCAATACCTTGCAGAGTTGTAATACCTGTAATATAACTTGCAAAAGCAGGTACAAGAGCAATAATACCTAATCCCATAGCACCTATAAAGGTAGTTTTGGTAAGTATCTTATCTAATGCATCCGCCGTAGGTCTGCCGGGTTTAATACCAGGAATTGAAGAGCCGTATTTTTTAAGGTTATCAGCAATTTCTTTTGGCTGCATATTCGGCATGATTGATGCATAGAAGAAAGTCAGCGCAACAATCATTACAAAATATATAACATAATAAGTAGGCCCGCTAGGATTAAAGAATTTGGTTAAAGTTGTAACCGTATTCAAAATCCAGCCCTCAGGAAGGTTCGCCTGTCCGACAAGGCTCAAGATAGTAGACGGGAATAAAAGAATTGCTACCGCAAAGATGATAGGCATTACGCCGCCCGGATTGAGCTTGAACGGAATAAAGGTATTCACTCCGCCATAGACTTTATTACCTACCTGTCTTTTAGGGTTAACTATAATAACCTTTCTTATTGCTTCTTGCATAATTACAATAAAAATCATTGTTACAAAGAATATCGCCAGCAATAAAGCCAGATTCCAAGCTAAAGACGGTGTTCCCGCAATCATTTGCGCCGTCCTTGATGAATAAAGCGGAATACCTGATAAAATACCTACAAAGATTATCAAAGAACCGCCGTTTCCAATGCCTTTTTCCGTTATTAATTCTGACATCCACATAACAAGAATTGAACCTGCTGTAAGTGTCAGCACAGAAGAGATATAGAACATTGTATGATTAACACCGGCTGTTATGGCGTTTGTATGAGCCATAAATGCCATGAAAATCATTGCCTGAAATGCTGCAAGCACAACAGTGAAAACCCTTGTGTATTGAGAAAGTTTTCTTCTGCCGGCTTCGCCGTCTTCTTTTTGTAACTTTTCAAGAGCCGGAATAATTACAGCCATCAACTGCATAATAATTGATGAAGTGATGTACGGCCCTATACCTAAGGCAAAAATTGAAACTTTTCTAAGAGCACCGCCGGCAAATAAATCCAGAAATCCCAGAATATTATTTTGGCTTGCGAGATTAGAAAAATATTCATTATTAACGCCAAATAACGGCAAATGAATACCGAGTCTGAAAAGCAAAAGCATAAGGAAGGTGAAAATCAATTTTTCCTTTAATCCTGATGCATTCCACATAGACATCAAATCTGCCGTAGTAGGCATTCTCATTTTGCCTGAGTTAATTCCGCCAGTCATTATACTAATTCAACCTTTCCGCCTGCTGCTTCAATTTTTTCTTTTGCTGATGGTGTTACATAATCAGCCTTAACTGTAATAGCATTTTTAATTTCGCCATTACCGAGTATTCTCAAACCATCGCAAGAAGGATGAGCTTTTCTGATTTCTTTTAATGCAGCTAAAGAAACTTCTTTAAGGTTCAAAGCATCCAGTCTGCCTACATTAATTTCAGCATAATTTCTTGCATTAATTACCTGGAATCCTTTTAATTTAGGTAATCTTCTGTAAGCAGGCATCTGACCGCCTTCAAAACCTCTTTTAGAAGCTCTGCCTGAGCGTTGTCCTTCACCGTTATGTCCGCGGCTTGAAGTTTTACCGCATCCTGAAGAACGTCCGCGGCCTACTCTTACTGTTTTTTTAGTTGAGCCTTCTGCTGGTCTCAAATCTTCTAATTTTATATTTGTCATTTTTTTAATACCTCTACTATTTTGTTCACACGTGACTCTTGAGTTGTGACTCGTGAGTCGATTATTACGTAATTGTTATTTATTTGCGATTTTAAATCACTAATATAATTACTCAACTACTTCAACAAGGTGTGAAATCTTTCTGGCCATACCCATAATAGTAGGGCTGTCATAGTGTTCAACAACCTGGTTGAGTTTTTTCAACCCGAGAGCTTGTGCAACTTTGCGTTGTGATTCCGGGCATCCGATTAAACTTCTTACAAGTTTTATTTTTATTTGTTTTGTCTTAGCCATTTTATTTTATCCTTATTATTTCATCTTTAAACTATATCTTGAATAGCCTATTAGTTTAATAATTCGGCCATTGTTAATCCGCGTTTTTTAGCAACTTCGCTAAACGGTCTTAAAGATTTAAGAGCTTCCAGAGTTGCATTAGCTGCGTTAAGCGGAGATTTTGAACCCAAAGATTTTGAAAGAATATTTTCAATACCTGCAAGTTCAAGAACTGAACGAACAGCACCGCCCGCAATAATACCGGTACCTTGAGAAGCCGGTCTTAACATAACTGCACCTGCTCCAGAACGGCCTGTGATAGGATGCGGAATAGTTGTCTTAAAGATAGGAACTGTAATTAAGTTCTTTCTGCCGTCAGCTATAGCTTTTTGGATAGCAATAATAACTTCTGAAGCTTTAGCACAACCTACACCAACTTGTCCTTTTTGGTTTCCTACAATAACGATAGCTCTGAAGCTTAATTTTTTACCGCCCTTTACAACCTTTGTTACACGGCGGATTTGAACAACCTGTTCTTTCCATTCTGATTCAGGTTTTGCTTCCTGAGTTTCTACTTTTTTCTTTCTTGAACGTTGTTTTTTTGCAGGAAGTTCTGTAACAACTTCTTCTGCAGCTTCTGTTGATTCTTCAACTACTGTTTCAGCATTTTCTTCTGCAACAGTTTCAACAGTTTCTTCGACTTGTGTCTCTAATTTTTCTTCTGACATGTTATACCTTTCTTGTTTTCTAACATTGAGTACATTACACATTATTTATACAACTGAATACCTAAACATAAAAAACACCCCCAAACAGGCATTTACAGTATATTCAATTGTGGGTTACTTTTCTGACAAAAAAAGTTTATCTTAAACACAGCTAAAATGCAAGTTATTTGTAAAGATTCCTTAAGTTATACAGCAAAAGAGGCAAGGAAATTGTGCATATAGTATGCATATATAATACCAAAAATTGCACCTACAAATACCTGCAGCGGAGTATGCCCCAATAGCTCTTTTAATTTACCCCCCGCTTCCTGAAGATCTTGTTTATAAATATCCATAATAATTCTGTTTAAGCATGCCGCTT
The DNA here is from genome assembly GCA_944326125.1 of Candidatus Gastranaerophilales bacterium. Taxonomy (GTDB): domain Bacteria; phylum Cyanobacteriota; class Vampirovibrionia; order Gastranaerophilales; family Gastranaerophilaceae; genus CAG-196. The sequence goes on from CALVCR010000119.1 coordinate 25,970, forward strand.
GCTTTCCTGCAGCACGCCTTACGCCGGCTGCGTCATACATTACAATAAAAGCAAATCCCAGAGCCACCGCAAATATAACAGAGTCAAAACCATTCAACAAACCGACTCCGGTAGATAAGCTCATCACCCCTGCGGCATGTGAACTCGGCATACCGCCTGTTGTAGTGAATAATCTTAAATCAACCTGTCTTTTTACAATCAGATGAAAAAAGAATTTTATTATCTGAGCAACAACCACACTTGAAAACGAAACCAAGATAATTTCATAACCCGTATTATAAATTTGACTAAAATCCATCTAGACTCCCGACAATCTGTCTCTTAACTTATTTAAAATCTCATTAATAACTTTCGAATCGTACTTGTCAATTATATCACAACAATCTTTAATCATGGAATTAAACTTCTGTTTAGCGTTTTCAAGACCGTACAACGAAACATAGGTGAGTTTTCCGCTGTTTTTATCTTTGCCTACGGTTTTGCCCAGCTCTTCAAAGGTAGAAATTTCATCCATTATATCGTCATAAATCTGAAATGCGAGCCCGAATTTCTTCGCAAAATTATCCATTTCTTCAATAACCTCTTTCGAAGCATCTGCTATAATAGCTCCGCACCTTACGGCAAGCCTGAAAAGTACGGCTGTTTTATTCAAATGTATAAAATTCAGAGTTTCTTCGGGGGATTTAACGTATTTTCCCCCTTCTGATTCTATATCCACTACCTGACCGGCAATAAGGCCGTAAGCTCCGGCAAATTTTGTATACTCGTGTATAATTCTTACAAGCTGCTCAGGAGTAAGCCCTTCTGATTTTTCAAGAATTGTCTGAGGGGCAAAAGTTAAAAGGGCATCTCCGGCAAGGACTGCGTTTGCTTCGCCAAACACTTTATGATTAGACGGCTTACCCCGTCTGAAATCATCATTATCCATACACGGAAGATCATCGTGAATTAAGCTTTGCACATGAAGCATCTCAATAGCACATGCGGTCGGCATTGCTTTCAGCATATCCCCGCCGAGCATTCTCACTGTTTCAAGACACATTACGGGTCTGAGTCTTTTACCCGGCAAAGAAAGCGTGTATTTCATTGCCTTAAATATATCTTCCGGATAACTAATCGGCAGATACTCATCTAAATACCCATCAACAAGCTTAATCAATTCTTTCATCTTCTATATCCTTATAAACATTTTGATTTACTGTGTTTCTTGCCTTCTGTCTTTTTTTTGAACTTATTTTTGCGGCTGTTCTGTTATTAATCTTCTTTAAAGAAGTTTCTGTCTTTATTCCCTGATATTTAACTTTCTCTTTATATTCTTTAGCTTCTTCAACAAACTCTTTATAGCTTTCATATCTTGTAATATCTATACTGTCAAGATGTTCTTTGACCGCACATCCGGACTCAGAAATATGCAAGCAGTCCGGGAATTTACATCTTCCTTTATATTTATAAATTTCATCAAACAAAGAATCCACTTCGCCCGGCAGCAAAAAGTCGAATTTAAGATTACTGAAGCCGGGGGTATCGACTAACCTTGAGTCTTTATCAATATTTATAATCTCACAGTGCCTTGTTGTGTGAGTACCTCTTTGGGTTTTCTTACTAACCTCTTTTGTCCTTAAATTTACCCCTTCCGGGCAGACTGCATTAATAAGACTTGATTTTCCTACCCCTGATGCTCCGCACAGAACGGAAGTTTTTCCTTTCAAAATTTCTCTAAACTCTTCCACTCCGTCTCCCTCAAGTGCGGAGGTAAATAAAATATCAAATCCTAACGGTTCATAAATTGAAAAAACTTTTTCAATGGTGGAATCATCATTTGATAAATCGTTTTTATTAAAACACAATACCGTTTTAAGCCCATGGTATTTTGCAAAAGCAATATAACGGTTAAGCTGCGAAAAACTCAATTCCGGCTCTTTAACCGCAGAAATTATAATAACCTGATCGATATTAGCTGCTGAGGGACGAGGAATATGATTATAGCGAGGGAGAATTTTTTCTATGGCTCCGTTTTCAAATTCCACAAAATCTCCTACATAAACCTTTTGCTTCTGCTTTTTTAAAATCTCACGAAGCTTGCATTCGTAAGATTTACCCTCTGAGTTTACATAATAAAAATCAGAATGTATCTTAAAAATCTGTCCTTTCTGCATAGGTTTAATTCTACCATGTACAGAATTTATGTTACAAGTTTATAAATATAGCTTAATCTTATATACGATTTTAGAAAAATAGTGTATAATGATTTTACACACCACATAGGCTAAGGGGAAAATATGAGAATTATTGAAGGTTTATTAACTGTCACAAATGAAAAATTTTGTATAGTAGTATCAAGATTCAATGAATTTATATCAGCAAAGCTTCTTTCCGGAGCTCTTGATGAGTTAAAAAGACACGGAGTATCAGAAGAGAATATAGATGTTGTATGGTGTCCCGGAGCATTTGAGATACCGCTTGTTTCAAAAAAATGCGCTCAAACGGGAAAATATAATGCAGTTATAGCACTAGGCGCCGTAATAAAAGGCTCAACTTCTCATTATGATTATGTTTGCGCAGAAGTTTCAAAAGGAGTTGCTTCTGTCGCACTTGATACAGGTGTTCCTGTAATATTCGGGGTTCTTACTACCGACAACATTGAACAAGCAATTGAAAGAGCCGGAACAAAATCCGGAAACAAAGGGTCTGATGCTGCTAAATCAGCTATTGAAATGGCAAGTTTAGTCAGCAAAATATAATTAGTGTTTATTATTCAGATAACGGCTGCAAATCGGTCAGAAGGAGTGTGTGCATGAGCGACATTATTACAGAGTACAGGAACGAAAATACTAAAAACATTGATTTGCTATCCACAATTGATATTGTAAGAAAAATCAATGAAGAAGATCAGATTGTAGCCCGTGCGGTTGAAGATGAAAGTGCTAATATCGCCCGAGCAATAGATATTATTGCAAAACAATTTCTTGTAGGAGGTAAATTGTATTACTTCGGCGCAGGTACTTCCGGAAGACTGGGCGTACTGGATGCATCCGAGTGTCCGCCTACTTTTGGGGTTGAACCGGATATGGTAGTCGGAATTATTTCCGGCGGAGATGCCGCATTAAGACACTCTATTGAAGGAGCTGAAGACAATTTTAACCTTGGTGTTGAAGATGCTAAAGTTCTTACAAAAGATGATGTATGTGTTGCTATTTCGGCAAGCGGGAATCCTAAATATCTGCTTGGCGTATTATCCGAAGCTGAAAAGATTGGCTGCAAAACCATTGCACTTACCTGCAACCATAAAGCTGCAATACTTGAGGAAGTAGGGCTTGGTATCTGTGTAGAAGTAGGGCCGGAAGTTATAGCAGGCTCCAGCAGAATGAAAGCCGGAACCGCACAAAAAATGGTTCTTAATATGCTTACAACAGGAGCTATGATTAAAATCGGCAAAACATACGAAAACTTTATGATTGACCTTCTGCCTACAAATGAAAAACTTAAAGACAGAGCCATAAGAATAGTTTCAGAAATAGCAAACGTAAGCCACACAGATGCATTAAAAACACTGCTTGAATGTGACTGGTCAGTAAAAACAGCTATTCTTATGATTCAATGCAAACTCTCAAAAGACAATGCAAAAGAACTCTTAAGACGAAACTGCGGAGTTTTAAGAAGGGCTCTCGCAAACTTTTCAAAAGCATAAGTTTATTTAAAGAAACCGGTAACAAATCCTTTTTGTGCATTCATCCAATGCTCTTCAAGAAGATTGAATGTTAATGAATCCTTTTTAAATTTGCTTAAAGTTTTTTCGTAATAATCCTGAGCTTTTTCTAAAGCTGCAGCACGTTTTTTTGGCTTCAAATCTCTTGTAGCCATAATAACTCTGTATATGTTACGTTTCATCAGTCCTCTTATTGTCGGATCAACAATCGCATTGGCTGCGGCTGATGCGTAATCCTTGTTTTTTAAGTCTTCTTTAAGATTAAGACAAGGAGAATCCGCACGTTCCAAGCCCTCAACACCTTTATTAAAAACTATATCGATAATAGCTTCCTGAATTGATAAAGGTGCTTTATCAAAATCTTTGCCAAAATAATATCTCGCATCCTGTTTAGCAAGCATTAAATCCTGTGCAAGTATTAAATAAGCTTCATCTTCCGTTATTTCAATAGAATCTTTATTTTTAGAATTCATTTCTACGCCAAAAACACGTCCCGTATGTCCAAAACCGATAGTTAAATAACCTTTAGGGTGAGCCCTGTCTTTAACCCCGTCATAATATGGTTTTAAATCCGGCTTAGAGTGTCTTCCCTCAATTCCAAACAGAATATCTTCTATATAAGCTTTAGATACACCTATCTGTTCCGAAATACCTTCTAATGAAGAGCTGTTTAATTTAGTAACGACCTGATATTCAGGAATTTTGACAGTTTCTCCGGGTTTTAAAGATCTTACTATGACTTCACCTTTTCTGTTTGTAGATTTCAACTGTGGATTAGCCTCTAATAATCTATACATGGATATACCCAGCATGTTTGCCAGCTTTGCAGGGTTTTTCATACCTTCCTCAACAATATATTCATGCTCCGGTATAGTTTGAATATTATCCTCAAGGATTTTGGTCTTATGTTTAACCTTTGGGATTGTAATTTCTGAGCCCTGATTAAGTTCCGGATTTTCTACTAAACCAGGGTTCTTTTTAAGTAAAGCATCCATTGATACATTAAATTTCTTTGAAATCTGCTCTAAAGTATCACCTCTTTCCACCTGATATGGAAATTCCGGAGTTTTATACTTTATTTTCTTTTTAGGTTTAATTTTTTGCCACAAACGAGAGAAAAAAGGCTCTCGAATCTCTGCAAACGACAGTGTGTCAATTTCGCCGGTTTCTTTATTTTTAACTCTGTATCTGAAAGAATAATCCCTGACTCGGACTTTTCTTAATTTTATATCCTTTGAATCACCGTAATTTTCTTTAAGAAGTTCTTTCAGCTCTTTTTTTGATAAATCATATAAATCATTTGAGTCAATTCTGCTGTTATAATTGTCTTTCAAAGCCAGCTGGCTAAAGATTGAGACATGTTCATCAGATAGCTGTATATCATTAACAACTTTACCTTCACCAATTTCTTCACCTTCTGCATCCAGTTCAAATAGCCGGATAACAGAATCTTGTATAACATATTTCTTGTCATTCGCAATAATGGTACAATTCGGTAAATCCAATGTACTCTTCTGGTTTGAATCTGTATTTATAAATGAGTATAACACATTATCTCCTTCTATAACCGATATTTTTCAAATAATCTCAACACTCTATACAACGGCACTTCTTTTTAAATCTTTAAGAAATTTATATATATTGTTACAAAATTTAATATTTACTGCTATATCTGCTTTTAAGCAGTTAATTATAGTATAATTAATATTATAGATTGACAGCTAGGAGGAGCACACTTTATGAAACTGACTGTATTAGGTCCGGGATGCTGGGGTTTAACACTTGCCTGGCTATTAAATGATAACTTTGATGAAATTGTTGTCTGGGGCAGAGAATCAGATTTATATGAAGATTTAATAGTTAATAAACACTGTTCAAAACCGCTTGAAGTACAGTTGGATAAAAAGGTGGAAATCACCTCTGACTTAAAAAAAGCTATAAACGGAGCGGATATTATATTATCAGTTGTTGCAACAAGCGGAGTACGTCCGGTATGCGAACAGCTGAAAACAGCCGGTATTAACCCGAATACACCACTTGTTAATGCATCAAAAGGGTTAGAATTAAATACTCTTATGAGAATGTCCGAGGTCATCAAAGATGTCCTTCCCGAACAAAAGGTTGTAATCCTCTCGGGTCCGACCCTGGCTAAGGAAGTTCTTCAAGGAAAACCTACTGCGGCATCAGTTGCCTGCGAAGATATGGAAACCGCCGAATTTGTACAAAAAGCCTGCAATGTACCAAACAGGTTTAGGTTATACACAAATAATGACGTAATCGGAGTTGAACTCGGAGGAAGCCTTAAAAACGTTATCGCAATTGCTTCCGGTTTTGCTCACACAATGGAGCTGGGCGACAACTGCATGGGCAGCCTGTTAACCCGCGGTATGGCAGAAATTGTACGACTTTCAGTAAAACTTGGCGCAAATCCTTCAACACTCTACGGACTTTCCGGAATGGGAGACTTGATTGCAACCTGCTCAAGCCCTATGTCAAGAAATTACACAGTAGGTTCTATGTTAGGCAGAGGGAAAAAAATAAATGATATTTTAAATGAGCTTGGCTCTGTCGCTGAAGGGGTTAAAACCTCTAAAGCGGTATGTGATCTTGCTCAAAAATTAGGGGTGGAAGTTCCTGTCTCAAACGCTATCTATGAAGCTGTATACACAGATATTACCCCGCAAGAAGTTTTATCAAAATTAATGAACAGAAAGCTTAAAAAGGAAGAAAGTTATGATTAAATACGCGGTTCACTATCTCAAAAACACTTTCGTTCCTTTAAAAGGAGCTGACGGAGAATCAGTTCCGAATATAGACGGCAAACTTGTTCTTGCACGAACAGAAAAAGGCGAAGAGGTTCTTAAAGCTTTTCTCGTAAACCCTGAAGTTGCAAAAAAATTTGAAAAATCAGGTAAGACACCTGAACCTTTTGAGTTCATAAGAGTTATGACTCAAGAAGATATGATGATTTATGAAGAGATAAAAAAAGAAGAAGTAACTTCTTTCTTCAAGTGCAAAGAACTTGTAAAAAAACATAATCTTAACATGAATCTTGTCCAATGCCGTTTGACTTTTGACAGAAGAAAAATTTCTTTTTATTATACGGCACCTGAAAGAGTCGACTTTAGAGAACTCTTAAAAGACTTAACTCAAGTCTTTAAAAGAATGCGTATAGATTTAAGACACATAGGAGTAAGGGATGAATCCTCAATAATGGATGGAACAGGTATCTGCGGAAAGCCGTTCTGCTGCTCCTCTTACTTGAGAAAATTTGAGTCCATTAATGTGAAACTGGCTAAAGATCAGGGAATGCCTATTGCACCGTCTAAAATTTCAGGAACTTGCGGCAGACTATTATGCTGCTTAACCTATGAGTATTCTAATTATATTGAAGCTGCAAAAGGAATGCCTCCTGTAGGATCAACCGTTATGACCCCTGCCGGCCTCGGCAAAGTCTGCTTTATCCAATTCCTTAATAATTCGGTTGCCGTAAAATTTGAAGACGGTAAAATTAAAGAATTTGATAAAACAGAAATTGAAATGGTTGATGCAGATGTTAATGTCGACATTGAAATTTCTAGAATTACAAACTATACAACTGATGAAAAAGTTGATGCAAAACAGCTTAAACAACTTGAAGATGACAGAAATAGTTCAACCGGTAACGTATAGAAAAATATTATCTAGAGGAATTACCCCTCTGACAGAGAAGTATAAAATAAGGAGTTTATTATGCTAGAAAGAATTGAAAAGTTACAAGTTTTAACAGTCGGCATACTGGCAGTTCTTACTGTATTTGTATGCGCTAAAATGTTATCAACAACATTTTCAGGAAATTCAATTTCTGTAACAGGTTCAGCTTATGAAATTGTTAAGTCAGACTCAGGAACTTTGAGCTTTAACGTTACAGTAAAACGCCCGACAAAACAAGAAGCTTATACTGCAATTCAATCACAAATTAAAACTGTAGAAAAATACTTACAGGACAAAAATATTACCGATATAGAAAGAAAAACCATAAACGGCTACTACAGCTATAAAAGAGATCCTAAAACAGGCGCATATACAGATATAACAGAAGCTTATAACCTTTCACAACCGTTTATGATTAGCTCTGATAATGTTGAATTAATTAAAACTATATCAAATGATATTACAGGCTTAATTAACCAAGGAATCGACGTAAATGTATTTGCAGTATCTTACCATTACTCAAAACTTCCTGAACTTAAAGTTTCATTGTTAGAAAAAGCTTCCGTTGATGCTAAAGCCAGAGCTGCTTCAATGCTTAAAGCAACACATAACAGTGTAGGAAAAATTCAATCTGTAAGAATGGGTGTATATCAGATTACTCCTGTTAACTCTACAGACGTTTCAGATATGGGTATAAATGATGCAACTACTATTGATAAAAAAGTTACAGCAGTTGCTAACATAACATTTAAAATTAAGTAAACTTAATGCCCCATTTTACATAAAATGGGGCATTTATTTTGTTCCTCACACTTGGAGCGAATTCTATATTTTCTTTAGTTTAATAATTCTTGTAATTTTCTTTTTCTGTTTTCAATGACCATTGGGCATCACAAGGATTGTGCTTCGCACAATCTCTTATGCTCGCAACTGACACCTCACCCCACCCCTCTCCTAAAAGGAGAGGGGGTTCTATGCATTTTTCGGTAGAAAAATGCAGCAGTGCGTTGTTTTTCTTTCTTATCCAAAGTTCTTTCTTTTTATATCGCAACAAAAAGAAAGAACTTTGGTGCGGGGTACGGGGCGGCATTAGCCCCGATAAATTATCCATCATTTTATGTAAAATGAGGTATTGTATGTAACAATATATATATTTTATATTGCGATAATAGATAAAACAAGTTATAATAATAAAGTAAATGATTTATTAAAGAGGATACATTATGGATGTAAGTTCAGTAGGGTACGGAAGCGCCCTAACCCCGGAAGTGCAGGCACAGTATGCAGTGCAATTATTAAGCACGGCTCAGCAGACAGGTTATATTGCAGGTGATATTATACAAGATACAGTAGAAATATCAGCCGAAGCGTTAGCTAAATATACAGAAGAACTAACTGCAAGCATTGAAAAATTATTATAAACTTTAAGCCCGATAATATCGGGCTTTTTAGTGCAAAAAATCAGAAAAAATAGCTAATCCTTTTCTCTAATTTATTTACGGAAACTCAGGTAATAATAAAAAAGGAACAAGAAAAGGAGGTAAAAATGAATATCCTGAAATATGTTGCCTATGCCCTTGTTATAATCGGTGCACTTAACTGGGGGATGATAGGTTTATTCGGATTTGATCTTGTTGCAGCTGTATTTGGTGATATGACAATTCTATCCAGAATTATCTATTCCCTTGTTGGTGTAAGTGCTGTTATCACCGCATTAACTATGCATCAGTGTGATACGGTCCGAAAAGAAGAAACCTGCGAATACGGGAATTGTAACCTGTAAGAAATAAAAAGGTTTGAGGATTCTCCTCAAACCTTTTTTATATACTACAATAATAGATTAAAAAACTAAACACCTTCTATTTTTTTAATATTACTAAAAGATTGCATTGCATCGTCAGAATTTTCTTTCGGTTTTGTAGCACACAAACCCAGCAGAGCAAGCGCTGTAGTTGTTGCTGGAATTATAGGCTTTTCTGTTATCGGATCAATTACATTTTTATACATCTTATAATCAGCCGCCTCAAGATTATTAGTAACATTTGTGGCTATGGATTTTGAATTATCATAACCAAATTCCTTTGGAATTGCACCATATTTAATAGCAAGATTAGGCTCGGTCTCAACATAGTAACCTTTATCTGCAGTAGGGTTTAAAGACTTTCCCGGAGTTTTGGCTAACGAAGCCGCTGTTAGAACACCTCCGGCAATAGCCACACTCATAAGGGTAGTTCTTAATAATGATGGGGCGTAAATTTTGTTCAACATGATAAAATCTCCTTTCAAAATGACACTACATTCTTCACATAGCTATTAAGTAAAATAGATAATAAAAATTGCTCGCACCTACTACTACTACTACTACTACTACTACTACTACTACTATATTCCGCTCTACGCAAAGATTCCAGCTCAGGAAAATTCATCTTAACAAAAGTTAACAAACATACATGTTCTTTGCCTCGCAAATAAAGAAAAAGAAATAGGTTTAAAATATACATCTAAAATAAAAAGACCATAGATTAATCATCCGATTTAAATCTA
>CALVCR010000120.1 GCA_944326125.1 Candidatus Gastranaerophilales bacterium
CTGTAGCACGTAATTTCTCAAACTCAATTTCACAGTGTTGTTCAAGACTTTCACCTATCATTTTGGTAGATAATTTCAGTTTGTAATCCTTTAAGCGTTCAATTTCGTCATTCTTAAATTTTATCTCTGTTTCATATTTTTCTTTTAAAGATTGTTCCAATAATTTATGCTCTTTTTCAGCCAGTTCACTTTCATTAGTAATTTTTAAAATAAACTTTTCCTGAGCAGAAAGTTTATTATTCATATCCACTACAATATTTGCAATTTCACGCTCTTTGTCTTTATTGAAAGTTTCTAACCTGTATTTAAGCTCATTAACTTCGTTATCTTTTTCTGAAATAATTTTGTTAATTTCAGCCTGCTTTGCTATTTGTGCTGATTTTATTTCTGATTTTAATTGTATTATTTCCGCTTTTTTAGCATTTATTTCTTTGTCAAATGTTTTTCCCATTTCAAGTTTTGTAGATAAAAGCAGGTTCTCTTTATCTTTTTCAAATTGAGCTTCTTTGTCTTTTAAGTCTTTTTGAAATTCTTTATCTCTAACCTGTTTTACTATAGCAGTATAAAGAGTTTCATCTACCTGAAAAATTTCTCCGCATTTGGGACATTTAATTTCGTTGTTCATTTTTTCATCCTTTCGTTTTCTTTGTGTCAACTGTTAGGTACCTAGATGACTTAAGAAAATGAAAAGAAAAAATTTGCCTTGGTGCTGAAAGGATGAAGAATAGGCTAAAACCGAGCATTGTTAACCGTTTTAACCTATTTAGTGGAATTTACTATATAAGTCCCAAAAAAGAGTTTACAATTTAATGTAAACTCTTTTTTGTGTAAATTTATTAGTATCTCCCTACTTGCCATTGCGACCATCTATCAGTATTATTGATACCATTGTCATTCATTCCGCCATTGACTTCATCATGCTCATAGAGGTATTGGCCGCCGCCACCGCCGCCTCCGCCGGTGTTATTACCGGTTCCAGGATTCGGAACCATTTCTACAGGATCTCTGCCTACAAATTCCCAATCATTCCCTGGTAATGGTAATCTCTTAACAGGTAATTTACCTATTATGCTTGGGAATTTGATTATGCTTGGGAATTTGAGTCCGGCTCCTGAACCGGTACCATCATCTCCCGTATCAGAAGTTTCCGGAGTTTCAGTAGTTGTATCATTATTTACTTCTATAATTCTTAATCCTTGATTTGCATAATCAAAAGTAGAATCTTCTGCTGCAAGCAAGTCTGTTTTTTTATCGTTAAGCTTAAGATTGTTTTGTAAATAAGCAGCTGTTAAAGCATCACCTGGAACGATTTCGCCGCTATAATTAACTTTGAATCTGAATTGATCAGGTTTAGGACAGCTTTCTTTGTCATAATAGCAATTTTTACCCTTATCGCCATTTACATCAATATTAATCATTGATTCTCCATTGGCAACACTTTCAATACCCCATATCACATTACCTGATGTTTCAAAGGTTGTGATATCACGATCTCCTGAGGTTGAAGAAGATACATTGGTTGCTCCCAGACTATTTGCAAGTAATCTGGCATATTTTTTTGCACCTGCATAATCAGATGTATTGTATGGCGCAATGAGTGGCCTTTGCTGGCAGTCAATCCCGCCGGAACAAGAGAGCAAAACTGTTTTCTTTGAAGAATCATACTTTCCTTCATTCCCGTAATACAGGGCTTTGTTGGAAAGCATATTTTCTGTATTTGCAGCAATCGTCTGATAAAGATTCAAAATTGTTGTTTTGTTCTTGTCAGGGATTGCATTTCCTATAACAGGAGTTAGTAAGGCTGCTGCTATGCCGACTATTCCAAGCGTAACAAGCACTTCAGCCAAAGTAAAGCCGTTCTTTTTCATAGATAATCCTCATTTAAAATGCAGTTCTTTGTTAATAATTTATATATTAATTATATCAGTATCTTAATAAACATTCAACCCCAATGGTTTACATGATATTAGAATTTTATTTTAATTCTCATAAAATATATTAACTTTTGTAACAATTCTATATCTAACCCTAAAGTTTTTTAGAATAAATGCCGTTATACATGCAAAAGAATAAAATTAGGGAAATAAAGGAGTTTAAAATGTCAAACGAAATTTCAAAATTCTATCAATTTTTAGCCAATCAAGGTCAAAACTGGACAGAAGTTGCCGACTCAAAGTATGGTAATGACGACGGTTCTGTAATTAAAGCTGAATTTAAAGAATTTATTAATGCAGAATGGAACGGAGAAGAGATGGGTCTTGATTTAACCTCTGACCTTGTTAATCAATTCTGGAAAAAAATTGATTCAAATCAAAGCACTTCAGTTATTAAAGGTACAAATAATATCAGAAACTATAACGCTCTTGACAGCAAAGAAGTTGAAAATTTGGAAAACAGAATTGTTGCATATCAACAATTTAATGAGTACTCAGATGAATATATTAAATCCCCTGGAGTATTTTCATCTTCAGATGCTGACTGGAAAAATGATGTAGAAACAGAACTTATGACACATTTGGAAGAATGGATTACAGACGGCTGTCAGGGGGATTTAGTTGAATACCTTGAACAATATAGACCTGCTATTGAAACAAAATATACAGCACAATACTGCGCAACTGAATACCAAAATGAATTGGTTAAAGATGTATTAAAAGATTACCCTGATTATAAAATTGCAGATGACTCTTCATTACAAGATTTAATCAATACTTATGTAAAAAATATCAGCGGCTCGGAAGTATTGCCTGACGCAGATTCAATCAAAGAAGAAATCAGAGATATTATTGATGCATACTTTGCAACAGCAGGACTGGGCAGCGATTCCGAATATGATTTGTCTACTCTCGGATATGCTCCAAATGCAGATTCCGGATTAAATGATATCCAAAAAGAAGTAATAACCGCTAAACTTAAATCTAATTTATCATCAATAACTTCTTCAGAAGACTATGAAAAATACCAAACATTGTATGATGAAGCAATAAATACCTATATCTCAGATATCCTTTCATCCACAAAATATGGTGATTTTGAAACGGTATTGAACAAGAGTGCTGAAGATTTTAAATCAACCGACGGATATAAAAATTTGATAAACAGGGTTGAAGCAACCTCTGTATTAAATGACTTATCAGTGGGCAGTGATTTTTATAACGCTATTGTAGAAACATTAGGCCAGACAATTGCGGATAAACTTGCTATTGATTATAAATTCTTAGGTGGCGTTTATGATGATATTATTAATGAAGCTCTTGAAAAAGTTCAAAACGGTGAATTCTTAAAATCTTCTGCTCTCAAGACCCTCAAAACTAATATTAAGTTGCAGAGTGCTATTCAAGGCAATGGCATTTATGCTATATCAGCTGATCGTGTTACAGGAATTTATAATTCAGGACTCAGTGCTTCTACTGCAGATGTAGCTAATGTTGATATTGATGCCCTCCTTGAGTGGGTTACTACTCAGTTAGCTGCTAACCTTAATGAAATTTACTCTAATGGATATGGCGACATGCCGCTTGAAGAGCTGAACAGCCTTTATAATAAACTATTTGAAGAAGGTATGGTGCTTGCTGATTCTGATCCGGATAAGGCAGGTGAAATGATTAAAGATGCAGCACTTTCATACTGTGAGGCTCTTTTGGACAAAGGCGACTCTATGAAAAATGCTATTTCTGAGGTCTTTGGTGATAATTACAAAACCTTTATTAACTCTGCTAATATCTCAGAAATTAAAGAGCTTATGGAAGAACTTATCGCCAAAGCTACCGAAATCGGTGATATCGCTAACTTTACAATCGGCTCTTGGTCAGGTCTTGATGACAGCTTAATGGTTGAAGCTGGCAAATCATCTTCATTCAATATTGGTGCGGATATTAAAGATACTAACGGAAACTCTATTGACTCATCAAGAATTACTTATCAGGCAACTGTAAAAAGCGGAACCGGCACAGTATCAATCAGCAATAGCACCCTTTCAGTCAGCACTACTGCAGCGGAAGGCTCATTTGAAGTTCAAGTCGCAGCCTATGTTGACGGTATTCAGATAGGTGAAGCTAAAACTGTAAAAGTTAATATTAAACCTGATTACAGTACTATCGTAAATAATGTTCAGGGCTGGGACGGCAGACAATCTTCACATATTGAAGCATATAATGGCAGCACTGGTAGTGATATTCAAGTAACAAGTATGGATTTTGCAGAATTGTATAACGGTGGATACAGTATACAGTTAGTCCGTGCAAAGAACTACATGGATCATAAGAGATCCAGCAAAATCATGGAAAAAGATAAAACTACTGAGCAATTGAACACTGCTAAAGCACGTCTTGTAGAATTGGGTAGTTTCGTTGTCAGTGCTCTTGCAACATCAGGACTGGATAAGAGCATATTACAAGCAGCAGTTGATGAGGTTGTTGCTAGTTACCAAGATCATATACAACACTATAACAAGTCCGGTGGCTATGGTGATAGCAGCAGTATGAGCAGAGAAGCCCATAACTATGTTGAAAGTTTGGGAGAAAAATCCGGGGGCAACCTCTATGCAGTTACTGAAAATTCTGGACATGTATCAATCTGTGTAATGTTAGATTTCAAAGAATTTGTCGATGATATTCTTGAAAAATATTACAGCATGGTTTAATAACCCGATTTAGCAAAGAAAAAGAGTGCAGCTATAAAGCCGCACTCTTTTTTTCTATATAAACCTTGTTAGGCTATTTCAACCTGAGACTTTTTTGGCATCGGTATTAACTCCGCATGTTCAGTTGCCAAATCAGACTTAGTTTCTGTCTTTTCTTCTTCTTTTTCAACCATTTCTTTGGTTATAGTGAATTTTTTAATACTTGAATCTGACGGGATATCGTACATAACATCAAGCATTAATTCTTCAACGATTGAGCGTAATGCTCTTGCGCCGGTTTTACGTTTAATAGCCTTTTTAGCTATCAAATCAACGGCTTCCGGCTCAAAGTCAAGTTCAACGCCATCCATTTCAAGCAGACACTTATACTGTTTAAGCACCGCGTTTTTAGGTTCGGTCAGAATCATTTTCAATGTTGCTTCATCAAGAGCATCCAGAACGGCATACACAGGAATTCTACCGATAAATTCAGGAATTAAGCCGAACTTAAGCAGGTCTTCCGGCTGTAACTTCTTCAATAATTTAGCCGCAGCCTGTTCTTTCTCTGCCTGAGTTGGTGCAGATTTGCCAAACCCGATTGATGAACCGTCTTTAACTCGGTGTTCAATAATTTTATCCAAATCAACGAAAGCTCCGCCTACTATAAATAGGATATTGCTTGTATCAATTTGAATAAATTCCTGCTGCGGATGTTTTCTTCCGCCCTGTGGAGGAACGTTTGCAACAGTGCCCTCAATAAGTTTTAATAAAGCTTGTTGAACACCCTCACCTGAAACGTCTCTTGTTATAGAGGTATTTTCAGACTTTCTTGCGATTTTATCGATTTCGTCAATATAAATAATACCCTTTTCGGCTTTTTTAGCATCATAATCAGCGTTTTGATAAAGCCTTAAGAGAATATTTTCAACATCGTCCCCGACATAACCTGCTTCTGTAAGAGTTGTCGCATCCGCAACCGCAAACGGCACATCAAGCATTTTAGCCAGTGTTTGTGCCAATAATGTTTTACCGCTTCCTGTAGGTCCTACAAGAAGGATATTTGATTTTTGGATTTCAACACCGTTTGTATCGCCCTTAGTATTATGTCTCAGTCGTTTATAATGGTTATAAACCGCTACTGACAAAACCTTTTTAGCGTCATCCTGACCTACTATATGCTGATCCAGATAAGCTTTTATTTCGTGCGGTTTCGGGATTGGTTTATTTTCTATATCAGAAGAATCGCTTTCTTTGCTTTCTTTTGTTTTTTCTTTTGCTTCAAAGAATTCTTCATCAAGAATTTCGTTACAAAGTTCAACACATTCATCGCAGATAAAGACATCCGGACCGGCAATTAATTTTTTTACCTGATCCTGTGTCTTTCCGCAAAATGAACATTTTAATCTGTCGTTTGATGACATAATATCTCCAATTTAAACTATTTATATCCGGTTATAGTTATGACTCGTCTTTTGTAATAACTTTATCAATCATACCGTATTCAAGAGCTTCTTGCGGAGTCATAATATAGTCTCTGTCAGTATCTTTTTCAATCTTTTTCAAAGACTGTCCTGTATTAGCTGCAAGAATTTCGTTTAATGATTTTTTAATTCTTAAAATTTCTTGAGCCTGGATTTCAATATCTGTTGCCTGTCCCTGTGCACCGCCTAAAGGTTGGTGGATAAGAACTCTTGAATGAGGAAGAGCCATTCTCTTGCCTTTAGCACCGCTTGAGAGAAGGAAAGCTCCCATTGATGCTGCTTGACCAAGACAAATCGTACATACATCAGCTCTTATGTGCTGCATTGTATCATATATTGCAAAGCCCGCAGTAACGCTTCCGCCCGGAGAGTTAATATATAACATAATGTCTTTTTCCGGGTTCTCGCTATCCAATAACAGCAGCTGTGCTACTATAAGGTTTGCTACCATATCATCAACAGGGGTTCCTAAAAATATGATTCTTTCTCTTAACAATCTTGAGAAAATATCAAAAGATCTTTCCCCTCTGCTTGACTGTTCGATTACTACAGGTACAAAACTCATCTTTTATTTCCTTTCTACAAATATTAAATGACACCTTAATTATACATTAGACATCCGATTAAACAATAATGAATTTGTATGATATTGGGCATAATATATTATAA
>CALVCR010000121.1 GCA_944326125.1 Candidatus Gastranaerophilales bacterium
ATAATATCTAATGCGTCTTTGATAGTAGGCATATCCAATTACCTCCTTCGGTGGTACTGTTTCTTACTATTATTATACGCTATTTCTCGTCAAAAATCAACCATTTGTTGTGACAGAGCCTTAAATAAATACTAAAACAGGAGACCGGATTTAATGCCGGTCTCCTGCTTTGCAGGGTGTTTTATAAAGCATCTTGCACTATCATTATAAAAATGCTAAGCTTATAAATCATGATCTTAATTAATTTACTAATTATTTTTCTGCTTCTTTTTGCAAATGGTTTTTTTGTAGCGTCGGAGTTCGCTCTGGTAAGTGTGAGGCAAACCAGAATTAAGCAGCTGGCAAATGAAGGAAATCACACGGCAAAGATTACAATGGGAGCTTTGAAGGAGCTTGATAAATATATTGCGGCTACTCAGCTCGGTATAACTATAGCAAGTATTGGTTTAGGCTGGGTCGGTGAAGCTACTCTTGCAAGAATAATACATCCTTTATTTGATTTCTTGCCGGGAATATCTGGAAATATTGCTACTCATACAATAGCAGTTGCAATATCTTTTGCTCTTATAACTTTTATGCATGTTGTAATAGGGGAATTGATGCCAAAGTCTATTGCGCTTCAGTATCCTGAGCAAACTACGCTTATTGTAACTCGCCCGCTTGTTATGACCGCAAAAATATTCACTCCGTTTATATATTTGTTAAACGGTTTTGGTAATTTTATGCTGAAACTTATGAAAATTCCGCCTGCGCACCCTTCTTCCGCAGTACATACGGAAGAAGAACTCGGAATGATTATTGATGCAAGTTATAAGGGCGGGATTTTAAATGAAACAGAAAGTTTTCTGCTGAAAAATTCTCTGAAATTTACGGATTTAATAGCAAAACAGATAATGGTTCCAAGATGCGGAGTTATTTCTATTTCTGCTGATATGGAAATCGGAGAACTGGAAAACCTTATCCTTGAGCATCAGTATACAAGGTACCCTGTTTATGAAGGGAATTTTGATAATATTATCGGGGTTCTTCATGTAAAAGACTTATATTCATATTTGATTAAACATAAGAAAATAGAGCTTCGTAATATTTTAAGAAAACCTCTTTTTGTTCCGGAAACAATGAGTGCGGATGTTTTGTTAGACAGCTATAAGAAAAACCGTACGGAAATTGCAATAGTTGTGGATGAATTCGGCGGAATGTCAGGAATTATTTCTCTGGAAGATGTTCTTGAAGAAATTTGCGGAGAGGTTCAGGACGAATTTGATGAAGAGGAAAATAAGTTTAATATTAAAGAAATCGGTGAAAATGAATATGTTGTAGACGGACTTTTCAGAGTGGAAGAATTCTTTAAGTATTTTGGAATAGAGCACGAAGAGGATGAAGTCGATACTGTAGGAGGTCTTGTACAAAGACTTCTCGGTAAAATTCCTTGTTCAGGTGATGAAGCCGATATAGAAAATTTGCATATAAAAGTTGTCGAGCTTAAAGGTCGAAGAGTAAGCAAACTTATTGTTAAAAGATCAAACCCTATCCAATCTTAAAATATTTTCTGAGGATTTTTTCAATTTTGTTGGAAGAATTTCCGTCACCGTACGGGTTTTGAACTTTAAGTCTGGTTTGAGCTTTTGATGAAGAAAGAATTTTTTCACTTTCTTCCAGAATTTTATCGTAATCAGCTCCGACAAGTTTTGAAACTCCGGCTTCAATCCCTTCTTTTCTTTCGGTTTCGTATCTCATAACAAGAGTCGGGCAGGCGAAAGAAGGAGCTTCTTCCTGTATTCCTCCTGAATCTGTAAGTATAAGTTTTGCATGTTTCATTAAATATACTAAATTTGGATAATCCAATGGTTCTAAAAGATAAATATTATTAAAGAAGCTTAATCTTTCAAAAATTTTATTCCTTACATTCGGATTCGGATGCACCGGAATCACAAAGGTATGATCTGAATATTTTTTAGCGAGATAAGATATGGCTTCAATTATTCTGTCAATTCTTTCTCCGTGGTTTTCTCTTCTGTGAGCTGTTATTAGAACAAGTTTTTCATCTATAGGGATATTTTTCTCTTCAAAAAACTTTCTGGAAGCTTCAACAACATCTTCTGAAAGGCAGAAAAGCGCATCAATAACCGTGTTTCCTACCACATGAATTTTTTCTTCGGAAATATTTTCTTTTAGCAAGGCTTCTTTATTTACCCCCGTAGGCGCAAAATGCAAGTCGGCCACTCTTGATGTCATTTGCCTCATAATTTCTTCCGGGAACGGCTCGTAAATATCATATGAGCGAAGGCCGGCTTCTACATGAAATACCGGTATTTTATGGTAAAAAGCGGTTAATGCTCCGCATAATACCGTCATTGTATCCCCTTGAACAATTGCAGCATCAATCTTGTTCTCACAGAAAACTTTGTCTAAAGACGTTAGGATTCTTGCCTGAACAGAGGAGAGAGATTGGTTTTCTCTCATGCAATCAAGGTTTATATCCGCCTTAAGACCAAAATAAGATAGTGTTTGGTTAGAAAGCTCTTTTTGCTGCTCTGTGTTGCAAATTATAATATTGTAATCCTCGGGATACTTTTTTAAAGTGAGTATTACAGGAGCCAGTTTGATAATTTCCGGTCTTGTCCCGAATATAAAAATAATGTTTTTCATAAGAAGTATTATACAATAAAATCATTTTTTGCTATAATTTTAGCGGGAAAGTTAATCGGTGTTTATTAGAAATTTAAGCAGGGGGCTGAAGATATGAGACAACATCCTAAAGAACAAGACAAAATGTTACGCAGACATAACTTTGATCCGGTAGAAGAAAATTTTACTCCGGAGCAGGCAAAGCTGGAGGCTGAAAGATGTCTTCACTGTAAAAATCCAAGATGTGTAAAAGGATGTCCGGTTAATATTCAAATCCCTGAATTTATTCAGGCTGTAAAAGAAGATAATCTTGATAAAGCAGGTGAAATTATAAGAGAAACGAGCATGCTTCCGTCAGTCTGCGGGCGTGTTTGTCCTCAGGAAAGACAGTGCGAAGGCAATTGTATTTTAGGTATTAAAGGTGAAGCTGTTGCGATTGGTGCACTGGAAAGATATGTCGGGGACAATACTTCCGCAAAAGAACCACAGATTGTTCCGTCAGGTAAAAAAGTTGCCATTGTAGGTTCCGGCTGTGCCGGAATTACTGCTGCTGCCGATTTAAGAAAAGCCGGCCATGACGTGACAATATTTGAAGCCCTCCATCAATACGGCGGTGTTTTAAGATACGGCATTCCTCCGTTCAGACTTCCAAGAACCGTTTTAGACAGAGAACTCAATAACCTTAAAGAAATGGGCGTTAAGTTTGAAAAGAATGTTATTGTAGGTAAATCCATTACTCTTGAACAATTAAAAGAAGACGGATTTAATGCGATATTTATTTGTTCGGGAGCAGGACTTCCGAAGATGATGCATATTCCGGGTGAAAACTTGAACGGCGTATTTTCAGCCAATGAGTTTTTAACAAGAGTTAATTTAATGCACGCTAATGAAGAAGACGCTGCCACCCCTCTAAAAGTCGGTAAGTCTGTGGCTGTAATCGGCGGAGGAAATGTCGCAATGGATGCTGCAAGAACCGCAGTCCGCGTCGGATTCGAAAAAGTCTATATTGTATACAGAAGAACAGAAAATGAACTTCCTGCCCGTTTGGAAGAAATCAGACATGCTAAAGAAGAGGGTGTTATTTTTCACTTTCTTCATGCGCCGTCTGAAATTATGGAAAAAGACGGATATGTTGCCGGCATGAAATTTGAAATAATGGAACTGGGAGAACCTGATGAGTCAGGAAGACGCCGTCCTGTAGGTACCGGAAGATACACGGAACTGGATGTTGATACGGTTATTGTTGCGCTCGGTACCGGTCCGAATCCTATTATTCAGAAATCAGCACATCAAGACGGATTGGATTTTCAGATGGATAAAAAAGGTTATTTTATAGTAAATGAAGAAACCCGGGAAACTTCTATCCCCGGAATTTATGCCGGAGGCGATGTGGCACCGGTTGGGGAATCAAATGCCATTAATGCTATGGGCGCCGGTAAAAAAGCTGCAAAAGCTATTAATGAGTTTTTGGCACAATGCTCTTAAAAGACGATTTTTTTGTTAAATTTGTTTACAATAATTTTGTTTTATGATATAGTTTTGATGTTAACATGTGCTAAAAAGAGGGCTTTTTTAAATGCTTATAGAGAAATATTTGGAAGTAGTTGTAAAACAGAGAGGATCTGACTTACATATTTCTGCAGGTTTACCCCCTGTAGTTCGTATTGACGGTAATTTACAGAGGATGGATGTTCCTGCGCTTAAGCCGGAAGAAGTTGAACTACTGTTATTCCCAATGTTAAACAAAGAACAAAGACGTAAGCTCGAACAAGACTGGGAACTTGACTTTTCATACGGTATTCAAGGGCTCAGCCGTTTCAGGGTAAATATTTATAAAGATAGAGGGAATTATGCTGCAGCTTTCCGTGTTATTGCATCAAAAGTTCCTTCATTTAAAGAATTAGGTTTATCGGATACAGTAAGAAAGATTTCAGAAAAACCAAGAGGATTGGTTCTTGTAACAGGTCCTACCGGTTCAGGTAAATCTACAACTCTTGCTGCAATGATTAATTATATTAATGAAACAAGGTCTGAACACATTTTAACAATTGAAGACCCGATAGAATTTATTCACCCGTCAAAACGTTCAATTATCCACCAGAGAGAATTAGGTCAGGATACAAGAAGTTTTGCTAATGCACTTAAATCAGCACTTCGTGAAGACCCTGATATTATTCTGGTAGGTGAGATGCGTGACTTGGATACAATCAGACTCGCTTTAACGGCTGCAGAAACAGGTCACTTGGTTTTTGGTACATTGCACACCTCTTCTGCTTCTCAAACAATTGACCGTATTATTGACGTGTTCCCTGAAGGTCAGCAGCAGCAGGTCAGAGTTCAGTTATCAAACTCATTGGTAGCTGTATTCTCTCAAACATTATTGCCGCTTCTTCAGGCGGACGGGACTAAGCAGGGTCGTGTTATGGCTCAGGAAGTTATGCTTGTTATTCCGGCTATTGCGAACCTTATCCGTGAAGCGAAAGCTGCTCAGATATATTCAACAATGCAGACAAACTCAGGGTTTGGTATGCAAACTCTTGAAATGTCTCTTAGAGACTTGTATCTTAAAAAGAAAATTACTCTTGAAGATGCGCTGGCTCGTTCAAGCCGTCCGGAAGAATTTAAAAGAGGTTTACAGAACAGTTAAGAAAAAAACGGGTCCCCCCGTTTTTTTTTACTGATAATGGGCTGAAATATTGCAATTTATAAGTGTTTGTAATACATTTAATGTTATAAAATAAGAAGCTTTAAAAAGGAGGAAGCTATTTATGGAAACATATGGTATTGAAAAATTTGGTATTATAGGACCAAAAGCAGTTTACCGCAATTTAACTCCTGCTCAATTGACAGAAGCTGCATTGCGTTTAGGTGAAGGTTCTTTAAGTAACACAGGTGCTCTTGTTGTTACTACAGGAAAATATACAGGACGTTCTCCTAAGGACAAATTTATTGTTGATACTGAAACTATTCACAATGATATCGCATGGGGTAAAGTTAACCGCCCTATCAGCAGAGAAAAATTTAACGCTATTAAAGGTAAAATAGCTGCATATTTACAAAATAGAGAAATCTTTATTTTTGACGGATATGCAGGGGCTGATAAAACTTATACTCAGAAATTCAGAGTTATCAACGAAATGGCCAGCCAGAACTTATTTATTCATCAGTTGTTAATTCGTCCTACTTCAGAAGAATTAGCAAGCTATGGTGAACCGGATTACACAATCCTTTGTGCTCCTGGCTTCAAATGTGATCCTGAAGTTGATGGTGTAAATTCTGAAGCTTGTATCGCAATTGACTATGAAGCTCATGAAATTATTATCTGCGGATCTCAATATTCAGGTGAAATTAAAAAATCAGTATTTGCTACTATGAACTATATTATGACTAAGAAGAATGTTCTTCCTATGCACTGTTCAGCAAATATGGATCCGCAAACAGGTGAAACAGCTGTATTCTTTGGTCTTTCAGGAACAGGTAAAACAACTTTATCAGCAGATCCTAACCGTAAGTTAATCGGTGATGACGAACATGGTTGGTCTCCTGATGGTGTATTTAACTTTGAAGGCGGATGCTATGCAAAATGTATCAACCTTGATCCTGAACATGAACCTGACATTTATAATGCTATCAAATTTGGTTCATTAGTTGAAAACGTTGTTATGGATCCTGAAACAAGAGAATTTGATTTTAATGACGGTT
>CALVCR010000122.1 GCA_944326125.1 Candidatus Gastranaerophilales bacterium
TTAATTGAAAACAAGTATTACAAGATATTTGTAACCATCTTTTTCTACTGGTTCTGGATTACTTATATTCTGTTTGGCTTCGTTTTGCTATTTATAATATTAATAAACATTTCTACCTTTATATCAAAATAGATTTAAGACCTTCCCAAGCGGGCGGAGCAAAGCTCCGCCCGCAGGAAGAAAAGAGACTATTCAACAGGTCTTACGCCGGCCCATTTTGCGACTGCAAAAATGTTTCCGGTAAATCCTTCTGCAAAATCCAAATCAATTGATCCGTCAGCTTTTTCAAAACGTGATAAGTCTTGAAGCTGAATTGCAGAAATCCCCTTCGTAAGTTCTATAACTATATCCCCAAGCATTGAATTAGGATAAGCATCGCCTGCCTTCACTGTTAAAAGTGAATCTGCAGAAGTGGTCTCTATAATAATAAATAATGAATTATTTTTGTTAGAAAAAGCTTCCTTAATAGTAACACCATTAGCCTGTGTTACAGCATCTTTTTCAATAACAATATTAGCAACCGATTCTGTATGATCGAGACTCGGATACTGAACTTCAATAATATCTCTTGCCATAATTATTCCTTTCTATAATTTCTTATACTGACAATTTTGCAGAAACTTTAACAGTACCTAACATATCTGCTCTTGGAGCACCTACACCATAGAGTCCGTAACCTTTGTAGCAAGTGTTAAAGTTCTTTTCAGGAGTGTAAAATGTGGTATTCAAATCAGCTGAAATACCGCCGGCAAGTGTTTTATTCTTAACACCGAATAAAGGATAGAATACACCGGATTCCGGCTGAGCAATGTTATTAGAAACAAGGATTTCCCAGCCGCAAAGAGTTCCGATATAACCTTTAGCAATTTCTGTTTTACCGGATTCTGTATATTTCAATTCATCCAATTTACCTAAGAAGAACTGGTATTCCGGAGGAATTACACAAAGCATAGAACCGTCTGTCCAGTTGGTGTGACCTTTACCGTCACCTCTCTGGAATTTAGCCTGCATATATGCAAAAATATCTTTTGCAGTATCTGCGGTTAAAACAATAGCTTCCCCTTCGTCATCAAGATAATGACCTGCTCTTGTATAAAGGTTAGCGTAAGCGCTATCAACCGCTGCCGCAAATTGTTTTATTGCATCGTTGGTATAATCCTTAGCTAAATCAACCATTCTGTCAGGATTATCTTGAGAATTCTGAAGCATTTTTTCTTCCATTTCAGAAAGTTCAAAATGGAAAGCTTTTCCTCTGTCAATTTTAACTTTGCAAGTAGAAAGAGTTGCAGCTTCAGCATCAGGGAGATCACCGCCGTCATAATCAAACAGCTGAACCATGCCGGGCATTGTTACATCAACTTCATCTCCTTTGTTGATTGAATTTTTCATTTCTGAATGAGCAAGTTTACCTATTACAAGCTCATTGTAAAAATACTTGCTGAACGCTTTTGAGAAAGCATCAGCAATCATTTGTTTTGTAGTTGTCATAGTTTTTTCCTTTCTATTTTGTACTAAATAAGTCTTTCCAGAAGCTCATCCACCTCTTTCGGGGTCATTTCGTCGAACCTCTTCTTAGGCGGAGTAAATGATGTTTTAGAATTTTTATCATAAGTCATAGAATCAAGAACTTTTTCAGTCTCATTTTTTGCGGACAAAGCTCTGTCATGCGCAAAAATTCTGGCTGAAACATACTCATCCAGCAGGCCGACAAGTCTATCCATATCAAGATTATTTCCAATTGCTTTATAAGCTTCTATAAAAATCTGCTTAAACGAAGGATCCTGAAAATATTCGGGAGTATTGTACTTATCCATATACCTGTCCAAATACCCCTGTATCTCGCCTGTAGATTTTTGGAATAAATCAAAAGCTTTGCTGATTTCACGAAGCTCTGAAACATTCCGCCTTAAAGAGCCGAGCTCGGCAGAATTCAAGCCCTGACGTCTTTCAAGTTCCTGATATGCCTTTGATAAATCCTCAACAGATTTAAACTTACCCAGAATTAACGCCTCCGAAGGGTCTTCTGAAAAAGATTCTCCTTCCTGAGGATTATAAGCTTCCGGCATAAACTGTTCATCATAAACATCTGCGGAGTTTTCGGCTTCTGCCGGCTCTGCATACTGTTCAGATGAAATTTGTGTCTCGTTTTGAATTTCTTCCATAAAAATTTCCTTTCCGGGTTTTACCCATTCAATCTTTTAGTTTTCTTGTATTAAAAATAAGGTATTCAGCCGAATACCTTACTAAAAATCTTTACCATATTTCTTAATATTTTTTAATATATCTTCAATAAAGGCTTGACATCTTTATAAAATGCTATATAATAATATTGATACTTCCTTTGGAGCCTAGGCTTGTAGTCTAGTGTGTACCAAGGGAAGTATCACTCTTTTTACTAAACCTTTCAATTATCTAATATATCTTAGAAGTTTTAATATATTTTCCATAATTGGATTGTTATTCTCTGCCATATTATTATTTAAATGCAAGCCCTCGTTATCGTTTGGAAAGGAGCCTAAAGGTGTATCCTTAGTTGTGTAATAACGTCTTTGTCCAGACATATTCTCCTCAATTAAATGATCCCCGAGTTTACCACGATAAACCTCATATTTTTTTACGTAAGGCTTTTTTTGAAGTTTGGTATTTGGGAGTTCATGATTTTTGGATGATTGTTTTATATCATTCATTAAATCAGGTAAATTTTTCCCCTGTTTTGGATTCCAATGCATTAATTCCTGAATACCACGGCTCGAAAAATTGATTTTACCATCTTTATTAATATCCCTACCCTGAATATAATCCCGATAATAGTCTCTGGTCTCTTTGTTATACTGACTCCTTTTTCCGGCATCCAGAGTGTCTATATCTCCGTAGTTCTGAAGCCTCTTTCCTTTTAAAACTTGCTGAACCTTACCGCCTGCTGCGCCAAGTGCGGCACCGCCTGCTGCACCGAGTGCGGCGTCCTGAACAGCTGTTTTTAGGATGTTTTCATCATTTCCGAGCCCTCTGCCAACACCTTCTACCGCACCGGAAGTTGCACCTTTGCTAATACCGGAAGCAACTTCGGTTGCAATTTTTCTGCCAAGCTTCGGCGCAGCTTTCTCTGCTATCTTTGCTGCAGCGTTCTTGCTAAGCCCGCCGGGCAGGAATGCACTTCCAAGCTGCAAAGCAGCACCGCCCCAGTTTTTTGCATGACCCAATATATTTTCTTTGTTTATCTCTTTTTCTCTCTCGGAGCTAATAGCTTTTATTTTTGCAATTTTCTCATCTGTAGTTAGACTTTCATCATTTTGAACTATATCATACGGGGTTACATTCATCTCTACCTGACCTTTAATCGGTTTATTCTGATTTGGTATAATCGACCGCCAAAACTTTCTTCCCGTGTCATCGGAATATGATTCAACATCCGGAGAAAGCTCGAGTTCTTCATCATCCGGTATACCAATATTTCGATACTGATACCCCAGCTCTTTTTCACGCTCCAATAATTCTTCCAATGTCATCCCGAGCATTCTTGCACGGGTATAAATATCACTGTTTCCTGTTATACGATTTAGATAATTTTTAAAATTCATATTTATTCCTTTCATTTAAAATCACTTCTGCAAGGAGGTGTTCAAAGCGGCTTTATTAGCCGCTTTGAACATAGGATGTCAATAAGAAGTTATTTTTTCTTACGTTTTTTTATCTCTTTAATAATATCTTCCAGAACCTCTTCCCTTTCCTCTTCCGGAATCGTATCCGAAACAGTTTCAGCAGGGATTTCCGGAACGACTTCTGCTGTTTGAGCCGGAATCTGCGGCAAGGCAGGATTTCCTTGCGCACCGGAATTTCTCATCTGAGCAAGCAAGCCTGCAAGCACCGCAGGATTAATACCGCTACTTCCGGCATTTATCCCTAGGGTTGCTCCGTTATTTCCCCCTGGATTTACCCCGTTATTTACCCAGTTATTTACCCCTCCGGCAAGAAAGCGTTCCGGATTATCCACGCCTTTTTGTTCAAAATACCAGATAAAGATTTCTTCCAAATTCAGTTGAATATGCTGAGCAAATTTTTCTACGGATTGCACAAGCATATCAGCCTGTTCAGATTTAAGCGTAGCCATTGAAGAATCAG
>CALVCR010000123.1 GCA_944326125.1 Candidatus Gastranaerophilales bacterium
TTGCTAATTTCTTCATGCATGAAGAACTGGATAGAAATGATGTTATAGAACAAATTAAAGCGCTTCCTCCTGAGGTAATGATCAAATTTGTTGAAGGTGTTACGGGAAAAGCTTCAGAAGAAACAAACCATCAGGACTTTATTAAAAGTATAGAAAATATGCCTCTTGATGATTACAGAAAGTTTATGGCATCAATAGATCCTGATGTTCAAAGACAGCTTGTATTCCAATTAACAAAAGTTAAGCCGGAGTACTTGGAATTATTTAATCCTATAACATATTTAAATATGCTTAATACACTTATGAAACCTGATATGGTTAAACCTATGATAGCACTTAACAAGGATTCTCTTGTTGATATGATAACCGAACTCCCTTCTGATTTAATGTCAATTGTCGGGGCTCAGGTTGATACCAAAGATTTGGCGAAATATCTGCTTGACGGTAATATGGATGTATTAGGCGAAGCTATGATGATTTAACTCGAAAAACCTCTCTTACGTAATAATTTTCGTCTCTCATGAGTTTTTCTTTGAGGGGCGAAAATTTTATATCATCAATGAGTGTGAGAATTTTAGCGGCCTTTTCTCTTACGGTATATTCGGTGACATCACAGGATTTTGAAAGTATTTCAAAGAGTCTTTCTTTATCAATAATATCAACAAAAAGTCTTAAATCTTCCAGACACCAGTAGAGTTTGAAAAGCTGTTTATTAATCAGATATTTTTTGTCTTTGAAAATAAATTTATCTAATTCAGCAAAAGCACTGTCTATAAAATGAATAATTTTTTCTAAATAAACTCTGCTGAAATCAGAATCTTTTCGGAGGATTGAAACACAATCTGTTATGAGTCGGCATATGTTTCCGTTAATATCAATTGATGCATCGGCAAATATTTCGGGATAAGTCTTGAAATAGTTTACGGTTTCAGGATTTTCGTTTAAGACTTTGGATATTTTTAAAGCTACCGCTTCTCTTATTTTGCCGTCGCAGCCGGTCAAGTTGTTTATAAGTGTTTCTGCATCATTTTGGCAGTAAACTCCGTCAAGTTCTAATGCCGCTATTTGTTTTTGCGGAAGGTTTCCGTTTTTTAACAAATTTATAAGTTCTTCGTGCGAAAAATCTTTATCTATCATTTCACAAGCTTGTTCAAAATTTGTATCTAAATCCTTATAAAAACCTGTATTCAAATAATTCCCCCTGTTATCTTATAGACTCATTGTAGCACAAGAGATAATGAATTTGGGAGGAAAAATAGTTTTAATAGTATGAAAGAACAGATTTTTGTTGTATAATAAATAACAAGGAGAATAAAATGAATTTTATTTTAAATCTCATACAAAAGTGTTTTATATTTGAAAAAGAACCGCAAAGAATTGGTCTTACGCAGTTTAAAGAGCCTGTAAAAATAAAAAAAGAAGAACCTTCTATCAAAAATAAGGATATTAAGCTTTCAGATTTAATGCGAAGAGCCGGCTAACAGGTTTTTGCCTTTTTGCTCGGAACCTTTCATTACTAATTTTAATTCAACTCTTCTGCTTTTATTATAGTCTTCTTTTCCGTTAACTAATACAGGATCGGAGAAGCTCGCGCCTTCTACTATAATCATTTTTCTTAATTTATTTCCGTTTTCTTTATTGTACGGAGTATTTGTCATATAGTTAGCAACCTCAAAAGCACGATTGAGGGAAAGTTCCATGTTTTTCATGTACTGTTCATCGTCTGAGTAGGTGCCTTTGAATGTTTGAGAGTCTGTGTGTCCTTGAATAATAATTTTTGCAATATGTTTGTTCAGGTAGTCATTAGAAAATATTGAGTTTAAATATACAGGTGCAAACTTATCAAGATAGGCTTTTCCCTTGTCTGAAAGTTTGTAGCTGTTAACTTCAAAGAGTTCCAGATCTGAAATTTTAACTACACCGGAAGACGGATCTATGCTTGCATCAATATTCTGTTCGCGGAGTGTTTCCTGCAAACTTTTTGCAGCATTTTCTTTAGCTATTTCCTGCTGGAATTTCTGGTAGTGGCTGGTCATATATGTGTAGAAAAACAATACAATAAATACCAGTACAAGTCCGGTCATCAGATCTGTCATTGTGACCCAAAATATATTATTGTCTGAATTATCTTCTATTTTTGGACGTACCCTCATTTTTACCGCCTAAAAAAGTTTATCTACTACATCTCCGCCGCCTGAACCTTTATCCATAGTTTCGTTTAATTTATTTAAACTATAGAGTATATTCTCAAGGTAAGGAGTGGTTATTTCGCTGATTGATTTTGAAACGGCTTTTGCAAAATCATCTGGTAGGGCTTTTAGTATTTTTTCGTTGCTTACATTTTGAACTTTTGATTCTTTTACTAAATCAAGCAGGAATTGTTCGCTTGTACAAACGTCAAATAATCTTATAAATTCTTTTTGGATTAAAAGGTAGTATTTTTTACATTTTCTGTTATAAAGAATTTTTTCAACAAAGATAAAAAGTAGTGAAAACCCTACTGCAAATACTGAACACAGTGCCGCAATCTGGATATTTGCCATGAGGCTTGTCAGGGAAGTTTCTACATTATTAGCTGCGAAATCAAGTCCTGTAAAAGCTATCGCCATTTTTAAGAATGTAAAAAACGGCCCCAGTCCGGTTAAAAGCGTCGGCATTACCTGTATGAATTTGTGGTTAATGTTTGAATTAATAAGGGATTCTTCATTGAAGAAATAGGAAGAATCAATTGTAAGATAGATTTCAGGTGCATAGCTTCCTGAGGTATTAGTTTTTTGAGCTACAAATAACTTTTCCGGGAAAACAAGAGCTTTTTTGAAATCTTCCCAGCTTGTTGATGTATATGAATTATTTGTCATAAATTCATCAAGCTGCGGAAACCTGTAAGAAATTTCTTTTTTGTTTAAAGATTTTAAAAATTCATATACGGCCTTAAGATTTTTTTCAATTCTTGTATAATTCCTTAGAACCGTCATTATAAAAAATAGGAAGAATGTTGTTATAATAAGTATTGCCGGTTCTGTAAGTATCCCTATTATTGTCATAAGTTAAAACTCCGTAAATCTCTTCAAAATAAATTATATCATAAACCGTTTAGATTATTTAACTATTAAGAATTTTGAACTATAATAGTAAAAGTTATAAGGAAGATTAGTAACAGAGTATGGAATGTCCTAAATGCCACACCAAGCTTGATGATAATCAAACTGTATGTCCTAAGTGTCATAAAGTTTTGTATCTTGAGTGTCCGAATTGCCACAGCCTGAGCGAATCACCTGTCTGTGAAAAGTGCGGCTATGCAATTGTGGTAAAGTGCTCCAAGTGCGGTAAAATCAATCCTGTGACGAAAGAGCTTTGTTCTAAATGTAAGTTTCCGGTTAAGACCAGTCTTGCTTATCAGGAATGTGAAACAGATGACTTTGCCTCAATTTCAATAAAATTCGGCTCTCTAAAAAATATAAGACGTTTGCTAAAATCTCAGGAACTGTATTCCAAATTTTATTTTAAGCTTAAAAATCTCCTTTATGCCCAGTTAAAAGGGGTTGAGTGTAATTTTATAACATATGGCGACACGTTCGTGATTAATATGTGCAAGGAACTTTCCTTTGCTACATCTTCTAACAAGGCAGTCAGACTTGCTGTGAAGATAGTTAATGCGTTTTCTGAATTAAACAACAATATAATTGAACAGCTTAATTGCCCGCTGAATTTGACTTTGACCATAGTAAAAAAATCTGCGGAAAGTTTACAGGATTTAACTGTTTATGAAAACAATGTTAAGCTTTTAAATATAAAAAAGAACAATAAAAGGTACTTGAAAGGGCTGCAGATTGTTCTTGATCAGGAAGTTTGCGATAATATCGGTAAAGATTACAAAACAGACTCTCTTTATTCAATAGAGGAAAACGGCAAGAGTATTATGTTTTATGAAATTGTTCTTGAAAGCTACGTTCTTCCTCCTTCAAAAGACGAGGAAACGGTTGTTGCACCGGCTATAGAAAGAACCATTAAAAAAGAATCTAAAACGGCCGAAGATAAAGATTTATATTCGTTTAAAGTATTTGATATAAATGCAAAATGTACCTTTGACAGAATCCATTCTAATTCACTTTGGGACAAGCTATCAACCCTTGATTTTGAAAAGAAAGATAAAATTTTGGCTCTAAGAGGTGAGGATAAATTCCGTCCTGATACGGCAGAACTTGTTAAATTCTTTGAAAAACAGGGCTTTAATGTTCTTTTCTCCGTTTGTAATGAGAGTTCCGGATACAAGCCTTGGGGATTCTTTGATACTCTGATAAGGGAAGCTTTTAACTTTTCTTTTCATAACAGATTTAATCAGGGAAAAAGTTTTTCGTCTCATCGAGAGTTATATGATCTTATTATGAATAAGCCTGTAAAGGCAATGTCTCCGGAAGATGCAAGATTTGCTTATATGGAGCATATAGGAGCATTTTTATCTTCTCTTAAAAAAACGGTTGTAATCGTTGATGGCTTTGAAAGCCTTGATGATACTTCAATTCAAACTCTGGAGCTTTATTTTGACAGATTTAAAAACGTAAAAACAAATTTTGTCTTTCTGACTTCCAATGAGTGTTCGGTTCATTCCAAGATAAAAGGTCTCCTAAGAACGCCTTGTTATACAGAAATAACCCTTAAATCTTCTTCAATAGATTCTTTGCTCTCAAATCTCAAGTCGGACGCGGCAGACTTTATACAGTCATTTTATTTTGAAAAAATTAAAGAAAATTATGAAGGTTCTCCTTTATATTTTGATAATGCAATAAAATATCTTGAAGAAACCGGCGTTTTGCTTGATTTTGATAACAAATTAATATTAAAAGGAAAAAAATCGGTAATCCTTCCTGCCGGATTAAAGGCTTTATATAAAGCAAGAATAAAACATTTGAGCAAGAATATGGATCTGTCTCTTATTCTTGCATACTCGGCTCTTTTATCTCCAAGACTGGATATGGCGATTCTTGCGGCTTTAGAGATAAAAGATGTTGAGAAAAATTCCTCAATATTGGAGAAATCCGGTCTTGCCCGTGTTAAAGATGGGATTATCTATATAAACAACTATAATTTGGTTTCGGATATTGTTCTTTCGGCTTTGAGAAAAGATATTTTAGAGTTTTTATGTAAAAATATTCTGGCAAAACTCGGAAAAGGCCTTGATGACACTACTTCTGCACTTATAATGGGCAAACTGTCCTGCTTTAAAGAAGAGTATCTTTTACTCTGGCGCAATTCCCAGTTTGGTATGAAGACTGGTGACTATGATGCATATCTGAAAAATTGTCTCGGATTCTTGTCTCTGGTCGAGCACATAGGTGAAAATATCAGTCCGGAAGATATTGAAAATAATAAAAAAGAAGTTTACGGCAATATTTTAATGTGTTTGTACAGCTATTCCCCGGCTAAGATTTATTATATAGAAAATCTGCTTCTTGCGGATGCCATAAAAGACGGAGATGACGAAAAGATTGTTAAACTTTCAAATCTTATGCTGCAAGGAGCTTTGATATCTTCAAATTATACTGATGCGCTTGCTCTTTTACATAATATTCTTTCAAGAATGGAAAACCCCGTTATGCTTGTAGACGGCGCTGTTAATACAAAATTTCTTCTGCTATCTCTGGTAAATATTGAAATTCTCTATAATATAGGAGATTTCAGACAATGTGCCGATACTGCAGCCGAAATACTGGGTGTTCTTTCTCCGGAAATACTGGATAAAGTAAAACCTGCAAGTTTTTCGGCAAATCTCTTTGTATCGCATATTCTTGAAACATTCAGGCTTGCAGGATTTGCGAAACTATATCTTTTAGACAGCGATATAGAAACTTTCTTTGATAATATAAAAGCGTCTTTAAATGCTGAATTACCGGAAAAAGATTGTATATTAGCGATTAAGGATTATCTTGCCGGCAAAAACTACGCTCCTTCTAATATTGAAGAAGCTTCTCCGTTTTCTAAGGTTATCTTCCTTATTTTGCAGGAGTTTTCGATGCTTAAAGACGATTATAAACGTTTTGCACAGAATGTCTATCAGGCAAAACTGCTTGCAGGAGACTTGCATCAGTATGAAATTGAACTTTTCTGCGACCTTTTAATAGCGTATTCATATTCAAAAATAGGTATTACTGAGAAAGCTCTTTCAATTTATACCGATGTTCTTGAAACTGCTGAAAAATCCGCAATGTTTAATATACTTGCACTTGCAAGATACTTTATCTCTATTCTTAAGCTTTCTTCAGGCAGTGTTGAAGAAGCTCTGCTCTTAATCAATGATACGCTGGCTCTTCTTCAAAAGTACAATAATCAATCAAAGATTATTTATGTACTGTTTGAAAAGCTCTATATTCAAACGGCAAAAGATTTAAATATTTCTGCCGTGGATATAGAGACAGAAGAGCAAAAACTTCTCTCTGCCAATACAGATAACTCTTTAGATAGAATTTTGAATTAGTGTTTCTTTTCGCACAGGCTTGGAATACCGATAAATGCTAAGTAAAAAACACAACCTAGTAACACTACATTAATAATTTCCATTTCAGACTCCTTTCCTAAACATAAGTCTCTAATTTCTTAATTCCACATTTTTGAATTTTAATAACACTTTTTTGAAAAATTGTTACAATTCTTTACAATTCATGGTTTACATATATTATTCTTTGAGTGTACAATCATGTCAGGAGGCTTTATCTTGTCTAAAGGCTACGAAAGTTTTAATAATTCCGAAACATCATTCAGAAAATCCACACTAATCCAGGAAAGAATAGGTCTTGTATCATCTCATATGTACAAGCAGTTTTTGGACTACCAGCACGCAACGTTGAATACTACAGAGATTTTTGCGGAAATGATTGAGGATTTAAAAGCCATAGCAGACTCTTTAAAACAGTCGTTTTCTTCACGCGGCATCACAACTGAGAATATTTATGTAGAGCACGACAAAGAGAAAAGCGTAGTTATTATTAATATTCTCTGGCATACAATCAGTCTTACGACAAGATGCAACTATGAGCCGCAGGCTTTATTCAGAGAAAATAATCCTCCTATGTTTTCCGGCCGTATTATGGCGATTAACGGGGATTATAATGAACTTATGGAGGGAATCGCTTCCCGCAAAGATATGATGGAAAGACTTTTAGAAAAAGAGGTTGCCTCTTTGTTTGTTCCTGCCGATAAAACCCAGAATTCCATCTTTAAAATCAGACACCTTTCAAACAGAGAGTTTTTCCTGAACTCTTCCGACGCATCAAGAGAATTTGTGCTGAAAGTTGTTGAGACTATTTGCGGCGGCGGTCTGTACCACGAAGAAGGTACAAGAAAAAGTTTTAATATCTAGGAAATACAATAATCACATCTGCTGTTTTTAATAAAATGGAGTAAAAAATGCATATAACGGTTAACGGAAAACGTGTAGAGCTGGAATATGAAATGTCTCTGGGAGATTTTGTTCAGGACAGAGCCTTAAAAGGTATGTTTGCGATTGAAAAAAATCTAAAAATTATTAACAAAGAAGATTATGCAACCGAAATCCTTCATGATGGCGATTCGTTAGAAATTGTCGGCTTTGTCGGCGGGGGATAAATGGTTTATAAGGGTAAATGGTTCACAATATGAACAGATATACAAAAAACAATTTATCAAAAGAAGTTCAGACGAAGCTTCTGAACTCAAAGGTTCTTGTCTGCGGCTGCGGAGGGCTTGGTTCCGGTGTGATTGCAAACCTTGCGGGGCTTGGTGTCGGAACTCTCGGACTGTGTGATTTTGATAGTGTCGAAATTACGAACCTAAATCGCCAGTTTATTCACAAATATGAAAATATAGGCAAATATAAGGCTGAATCCGCTAAAGAATGGGTTAATTCCTATAATCCGGATTTAGAAGTTATAACCTATACAGCCCCCGCATCTGAAAAAATGTTTCCTGACTATGATATTGTTGTGGATTGCACGGA
This sequence comes from Candidatus Gastranaerophilales bacterium, assembly GCA_944326125.1. Taxonomy (GTDB): domain Bacteria; phylum Cyanobacteriota; class Vampirovibrionia; order Gastranaerophilales; family Gastranaerophilaceae; genus CAG-196. The sequence continues at coordinate 7,970 of CALVCR010000123.1, forward strand.
TAATTTTAAAACAAAATTTCAACTGAATGATTTTGCTCTTAATACGGAGAAACCTCTTATTCATGCCGGTGTAAGCGGGATTAACGGACAGGTTATGAGTATTATTCCTCATAAAACAGCCTGCTTAAGGTGTGTTCTTGATGAAAATCAGGAGGAGCCGCAGAATCCGGGTGTTATTTCTCCCGCTGTTGCTGCAATAGCATCCATTGAAAGCCTTGAAGTTTTTAAACTCCTGACAGGAGAAGGAGAACCTCTTTTAAATAAAGTACTTTTTGTGAATTTTAAAGAGGGTGCTTTTAAAACAATTAATTTCTCAAAAAATCCGCACTGTATTTGTTAAACACTTTGTTACAAACCTATTGATTCTGATTTTTTTTTGTGGTTATTTAATATCAGGCAGATCATATCCTCTTGGGTCTGTCTGATATAAGGGTTAAGCGGCTAAATCCTTATGAATGTTGAATTATAAAGAAGGAATTTGAAAATGTTAAAAATCAGATTAAAAAGATTAGGCGCAAAAAAAGCTCCTACATACAGAGTTATTGTTATTAACTCAACAACAAAAAGAGAAGGTAAACCTGTTGAAGAATTAGGTTACTACAATCCTAAAACTAAAGAAATGAAATTAAACAAAGAACACGCACTTGAGTGGATTAAAAAGGGTGCACAACCTACTGATACAGTTAAGTATCTTATTGCAAACTGCAATGATGACGGTTCTTTGAACTACAAAAAATCTGAAAAAGTTAAATTATCTAAAAAAGCTCTTGCTAAGAAAGCTGAAGCAGAAGCTAAGGCTGCAGAAGAAGCAAAAGCAGCTGAAGAGGCTGCAAAAGCAGCGGCTGAAGCTGAAGCAGCACCTGCTGAAGAAGCTCCGGCAGAAGAAGCAGCTCCGGAAGCTTAGTTTAGATTACAAAAGATATAAAAATCCTCCGTTATTATCTGCGGAGGATTTTTTTTAGTACATTCTCTGCCCAGCCTATCATTTCCGGATACCGGTTTGTATCATGGCCGAGCCTGACCCATTCTCTTTCATTTTGAAGTAAATTCCCTATTTTGTTTACTCCTTTATAAATAAATGAATACATTCCTGTTCGATCGGCTCCGGCTTTGCAGTGAAGGTGTGCTTTCCCGTTTGAGTTTTTTATATTTTTAACCAGATTAAGGAATTCAAAAACTTTTCCTTCTTCCGGTGATGCGCTCACTGTAGGGATATTATGGTATTTCATTCCAAGATTTTCCACTACTTTTTTCTCATCAAAGTCAAGTCCCGGATTATGCATTGTCCTGAAATTAATAATATCTGTAACTCCGTGGTCTTTGAGCCATAAAAAGTCTTCTTTTTTCGGTTGTGCGGAGCGTGAAAGATATTTATCGACTTTTGCGTAATTTTCAGGCATCCCCTTAAATATAAGGCTTGTTGGTTGGATTTTCATAACACATGACCTTTTTTTCAAATTATATCATAAAGAATAATTTTTTATAAAGGCCTCTGCTTCTTCTCTGGTTGTAATATCACCGTTTAATTGTGCTTCTTTAAGCTGTGAGATTATTTCTCCGAGTTTTGGAGATTGGGAAATCCCGAGAATTTCCATAATATCGTTTCCGTCAATAAGTTTAGGGAGTGGCTTTAAAGTATCCTTCTTTTCAAGATAGAAATTCATAAGCTTGTCTAAACCTTCGATATTACTTTTAATCATCTCTTCTGTTATTGCCGGTCCTCTTGCAGAGAGCCTGTCGGCTTTTGCAAGAATAATATTATCAATGACGTTATTTCCCATTTTCCTCAGGTACCGCATCATAACCTTGTCGTTCAAATCCGGTGCTGCAAGAACGCTTGAGGGGTAAATATGGTACTTTATCATTTGTGAAATATATTCAATTTGTTTTTTAGAGAATTTTAAATCTCTTAGAAGAGGAATACACATTTTTGATCCGACTTCATCATGTTTTATAAAACGATGACGGGCGCTGCATTCTGAGCACTCAGGCTTGTTATAAAGACATTCAACCTTGTCGCACCTGCCGTTTTCAATAGTCCAGGTGGAATATTTCCCTATATCGTGCAAGAATCCTGCTAATTTGAGGTGATTAATCCTCGGGAAACCTCCGAAATCAATCACGTCCATATGTTCTTTTGCTTCCGGCGGAAGCTCTTCGTAAAGCTTTTCAATATTACTTACCGTTTCCAGTACGTGGTGAAATAAATCCAAATGGTGATGCGTGTTCGGCGGGACAAGCTTTAACTCTTTCACACAAGGAAAAATCTTTTCTAAAATCCCGAAATCGTCCATCAATGCCAGAGTCTTAGCACAAAAAGATTCTTCTTCCCCATATTCACCCCTACATTCATCCCTATATTTACCCCTACCCCTACATTTACCCCCCCCGAAGAGTTTCATTAATTCATAATGAATTCTCTCCTTGGCTGGTTCAAGCGCGAGCGGTAAATACTTGGTTATTCCTTCTTTCAATTCGTCTGTCATATCAAACCCGGTTGTTGCCAGAAACCGGAAAGCTCTTAAAATCCTTAGAGGATCAGCCTTAAAGTTTTGTTCTCTTACCGGTCGGAGTTTTTTATTTTTAATATCTTCTATTCCGCCTGTAATATCGATAAACTCATCCTTTTGCAGGCTATAAGCGATTGCGTTTATTGTAAAATCACGTCTTAAAAGATCTTCTTCAATAGAATCTCCTTCTATTTCAGATATATCAAGGTAATTGAGCTTGTCTTTGAGAACTACTCTGTAGATTTTGTTTACCTCATCAAGGACAATAAAGGTTCCGTTAAACCTTTCTGCTGTCTCCTTTGCAAACTCTTCTGCGCCTTTTATTGCAATATCGCGGTCAAGTATTTCTTTCCTGCCGCCGATGAAAAAATCACGTACAGCGCCTCCTACAAGATAGCCTTTATTAAGTTGTGAAATAATAAAATCATCCCTGATATTCATAAATAATATTTCCTAATCCGACAATTACGGCGGTTTCTGCTTTCAGAATCAAGTCACCGAGAGTTAAGAGAGGAAGATTCATTGCTTTGAATAAATCAAATTCTCTTTTAGAAAACCCGCCTTCCGGCCCGATAATTACCAGAATTTTTTCACCTTTTTCTATTTTATTTTTTGTAAGATATTGTTTTAAAGATTCGTCTGCAGAGCGTTCTGCAAAAACAATTACCTTATCAAACTTATTTTCAAGTACTTTTTCAAGAGCGGTTATATCGTAGCAGGTTGGTATTTTAGCTCTTTCGCATTGTTTGGAGGCTTCATACATAACCTTTTGCCACTTTTCCTGCTTTTTAGCCAGCACAGACTGATTCAGCACGCAATTATCCGTAATAACCGGATAAACACCCCTGACGCCAAGCTCTGTAGACTTTTCCATTATTGTTAACTGGGCGTCGCTTCTTAAAGGCGATTGTGCCAGATATAAATCAAACTCAAGATCTCTTTTAGAGGGGTAAAATGTTTCAATGTCACAGATAATTTTTGATGAATCAATATTTGTTACGACGGTTTCATATTGGATTTGATTTTCATCAATTAAAAGCAGCTTTTCTCCCCGCCTGAGCCTTAAGGCTTTTGCCAGATGACGGTAGTTTTCACTGTCTGTTATGGTAATTTGATTATCTTTTTTATCTTCCGATTTAATAAAAAAATGCGGCACGTTACTGACCTCTTTGAAGTTGTCTCAGTTTATTGAACTTAAACATAAGATTTGTAAACATTATTGCACATAAAATTATAGCTGAAACAATTAATCCGTACCAGAACCCTACAAGGTTGAACTTAAAATGCAGAGCTAGTATGCAGCCGAGAGGAATTGATACGAGCCAGTAGGCAATAAAATTTGCAATCATAACGATACCGGTTTGTTTTAATCCTCTGAAAATTCCGGCAAGAGTTACCTGCAGCCCGTCAAATACCTGGAAGAAGCAGAGAATGTACATAACAGGAATGCCGACTTCTATAAGATGCAGATCTTTTGTAAACAGACTGATTAATATTCCCGGGAAAGCTGCAACAACAAGGGCGCTTGCTGTCATAAAGGCAACAGACATTCCCATTGCGACGTAAGAATATCGTCTTAAAGAAAACAGGTCTTTTGCTCCGTTTGCAAATCCGACTTTTACGGCTGCTGCGTTAGCTATGGCTAGCGGAACCATAAATGATACTGTAGTTATTGTGCAGACAACATTTTGAGCGGCTGCATAAATTCCGTCGACTCTTCCCATAATTACCGTAATACTGTTAAATGCTACAAATTCTATTAATATTGCAAGTGATGAAGGCACTCCGACCTTTATTAAGTCTTTGTAGTAATTCTTGTCTTTGTGGTGTTTAATTTTTACCTTTTTGTAACAGTATATAAAAAGTACAATTCCCATAATATATCTTGTAGTAAGAGTTGCAACCGCTAAACCTATTGCCCCCATTCCGGGTATAGGGCCGAAACCGAATACAAAAGCTATATTTAAAAACAGGTTAACGAATATGCAGATTACAGTCAGAATATTCGGGAATACTACAATTTCAAATGCCTGCAAAAACTCCTTAGCCATTGTATGCAGATATGCACCAAAAGTCGAAAATGCAGTTACAAAGAAATAATCTTTAATAATCGGGTTTAATTCCTGTGAAAATCCAAGTGTGTCTATAAAAGGTATTGAAGCCAGAATAATTATTGTGGCAAGAACCGAAAGTATTGCAGTAAATTTTAAAGACGGATAGAAATATTTTTCAGGTTCTTTGTTTGCCCCTCTGTAGTTTGAAAGAATCGGAGAGATGCTTGTTAACACGCCGATACCAAATGTCATAATACAGTTAATAATAGCAGTTGCAATACTTATGGCGGCAAGGGTGTTAGTTGAGTGCCTGCCTGCAACAATAACATCTCCGACCCCGATTAATATGAATCCAAGATTCCCAAGTATAACGGGGCAAGCCAGATGTAATATGTCTTTAATATAAAACCAATTCTTTTTAAACATAATATCTATATTCTAACCTAAAGAATGCTTTTTTGTTTTGTTACAAAACATAAAGTTTTGTAAATAATTGTAACAAAATCCTAAAGTTTTTAGAAAAAATGCCGTAATACACAGTATAGAACCAAGAAAAAGGAAAAGGAGACTTACATTATGGGTATGTCAGCATCACAAGCAAGGTATTTAGGATTAATTGCTAGACAAACTAACCTTGAATATCAAGGTCAGCAAATTAACCAGGAAAGAACAATTCTTTCACAACAGTGCACGGCACTATATAACAGCTTATTGGCAATGGAAGTTCCAACGCCGCCTTCAACAAGTGATTTTACAACAGTGCAATATACAGGTCAGAATGGTGCAACAACTTATACATTTGATGCAAGCTCTGTAAAACCTGGTTCAGATGGTGGCTATCGTATTACCTTAGGTACTACTGAGTATGGTCAATCTTTAAACAAAAATACAGGTTATGTAACAACAAGTGACGGTGCAGAAACTGTATATGGTAAATTTGTTACCCTTGAAACTTACGGTGAATACGGTGCAAGTACAGAACAGCACGTTGGTTACGAATTGGGTACTCAAGACCCAACCGGTAATGCTAAATTTATGAAAAGTGTTCCGGGTAGCAACTATAATGTCGGTGATACAGTTTATGTGCTTCAGGATGGAAAGTTTACTGCAACTGAGATGACGGAAGAAATGAAAAGCGGTAATGTATACGTCCTTTCTGAAGAAGGTGATGAATATAGTGCCGAATTGGGTGATAAACCAATAGGAGCAGAAATTACTGAGACAATTCCGGGAGAATTTCAACAGAAAAATATATCTAAAGAGGCGTTATCTAATTTCTATGTATATGAAAACGGTGTTATAAGAGCTGCGTCAGAAAGTGACTTTGAGTCAGTTACAGGCAGTGGTACTTCAGTTGAATATAAACTAAAAGAGGGTGTTACATATTTATGGAAAAATGGTACAACTGAAGACAGTGCTTCATTCAGTAATGATACGGGCAAGTCTCTTATCGCAGGGAAAACTCCTTATACATTACAAGAGGCTTTAGATAAAGGCATTATTAATCAAACCGATTATGATGGTTATGTTAATGCAATAAATAACGCTGGAATTAGTTATGGAAGCGGAGTTTATGGTCCGGATGATTTTTATCTCTATGTTGATGATAATAACAAAATCCACTTTGCACTTATTTCAGATGTAAATGATAATAGCGGTGCAGCAGTAACATATGATTATATTGCTAACGGAGCTTATACTAAAAATACAGAATATGATTATACTCAGTTAGAGTTTGATGTTTCTACCGGAAGAATTGTATCTATGACAATTCCTACGACATATGATGCTGAAGGTAAGCCTCTAACATATACAACAATCGATGTTAGTGCAGAAACTGTTACAGATGATGCTGCATATCAGGATGCTTATGCTCAGTATGAATATGAACAGTATCTGTATGATAAAACTCAACAGGAAATCAATGCTAAGACTGAAATTATCCAACAGGAAGACAGAAACCTGGAATTGAAACTGCAGAGACTGGATAATGAAAGAACCCAGATTACAACAGAAATTGAAGCAGTAGAAAAAGTAATCAATG
>CALVCR010000124.1 GCA_944326125.1 Candidatus Gastranaerophilales bacterium
ATGTAAGAGTTATTTAATAAGAGAGAGTAAAAAAGATGACAGCATTATATGACGCAATCGAAAGAAATAAAAAACCTGCAGGAGCATTAGAGATTCCTGAAAACTTTCATTTTTACTATCTTAATAAACAAGACAGACAAATGAGATTCAACAACGGCGGCGATCCAATATATGCTATTTTCGATAAAATTGATAACAGACCTCTTTCAAAGATTGCTAAAGATTTCGTAAGAGAATTAGCAGATGACTCTATCAGATTTGTTTCTACTTTATTAAAATAATCAAATATTTTTTAAATGCTTAATTGTAACTTCCGGTTTCAGGGTGATTGCAACGGCATCAATTCTAAATTTTTTATATTGGGGATTTTCCTGAAGATAGAGGAAAATCCCTTTTTTAATGTTGGAATACTTGTTTTTTGTAATTGCTTCTAACGGGCTTCCGCAGATTTCTGTGCGTCTGGTTTTGACTTCGCAAAAAACCAGGGTATTTTTATCAAGCGCAATAATATCAATTTCGCAAAATCTTGAAAACCGTTTATTGGTTTCCAGAATTTTGTAACCCTCTTTTTCAAGGTATTTTTTAGCGATATCTTCTCCGGATTTTCCTATGGCTTTGTTAATCATAAGACGATTTTATCATATTATTTTTGGATTAAAAATAAATATGAATTTTTATCCTGATACTTATAAATCACTTTTTGTTTGTCAATCCAGTTTAAAACATAAGGAAAAACAGGGTCTTTTCTGTAGTCTTTGACCATATAAAGCCAGAATTTTTGTTTGTTTTTTAGCCTGTTGAGATACTCAAGGGTATGGTTTTCGTTTACCGGGTGTTCAATATCCATAAGATACGATTCATCCGGTCTGAATTCAAGTAATGAAGAATAAAGAAGGAAGCTTGAAGCGGATGCATTGTTAATTAAAACCACTTCATCCTGCCGGTATTTATCCTTTAGTATGTACATAAGCTTTTTGGGTGAAAAAGTTATGCTGTTATCCGGATTGGAAATTTGTTTAAAGTAGTGAAAATTATATCCGCAAAAACTTATCACAAAACAAATTAATGCTGCCCAGAACTTTTTCCCTTTATTATCCAGCGGTTTGGATATAGTTAATATAAATATAGGTGCTGTATAGAGAGCAACTCTTCCCAGCAGAGGATATTGTCTTAAGACGGAGGCTAACAAAATCAGTGCAAGGGTAGTTAAAATGTATTTTCCTCTCTCTGAACTATCTTTCCAGTATGCACAAATCCCCCAGATAAAAAGAATAAAAGCGAATAGTGTAAAAGAGTTAGGATAAAATAAGTATTTAAGATGAAAACTCAAAACTCCTATTAAACTTTTTAATGAGAGTCCGATAAAACCGTCTTCCCAATAGTTCGGGAAATAAAAATCGAGAGAAGCTCTTGAAGGTAAAAGAGTTATAAAATAATACCCGATAAAGAATAATATAAGCGGGATGGCGCATATTATAGGTTTGTAATTTTTATTTTTTATGAGATTCAGTATTAAAAAAGCGCCTGCGAAAAATGTTCCGGGAAGAGAGACTAAGGGCAGCAGGATTAATCCGAAAGCGAGTAATACAAGTTGTTTTTTGCTAAGTTTATCTAAATCAATTTCAGGTAAGAAATACATACACAATAGAGCGGTTAGAATATCTGTTGAATATTGCTTGAAAACGACCGAGAATTCAACCAGGTTTCTTGCAAACAAGAAAGGAATACAGGCTGCAATTACGGTTATTTTTCTGGAAAAGAGCTTCAATGATAGCTTATAAAACATAAAAATCGAAGCGATTGCGGCCGCAAAAGGGGTAAATTTCATAACATGTTCTTTTAGGCCAAAAATATTCATTAAACATTTTGACCATACAGTAAAAACAGGCGGCGCGGACTGGGCATCTCCCAAAGGGCCGAACAGACCTAAAAAACCTTTATCAAGTAATGTAAGAATCAGCCTGCATTCATCATCTTCAAAAACATTAGAGTGGATGAAGAAATTAATTCTGAGCAGAATTCCGATAGTGAATAAGATTCCTATTACCCATCCGAACCAGTGTTTTTTCATATTCCCTCTCTTATACCGGACTAGTTTATTATCTCACAGGGAGAATTATTTTACAAACAGAATTCTCCAATGTTAAGCGACTCTGCTTGGTAGAAAAAGTTCAGCATGACAAAATAATTATCAAGTCGATTAATGTCTGTACGTTTTACGTATAACTTTCATTTTCATAATGATTACATTAAGTCTATCATGTTATTAATTCTAATCAGCTTATCTAAATCACAGTTACAGAGTTTTTTATTGATGAGCTCTCGTAATCTATCCAAATTTTCTTGGGGGTCAGGTAACAATAGTTCAACAGGTTGAATATTAAATACCTCACAGATTTTATCTATTGTTTCGGCAGTAGGTAAATACCGATTATGCTCGATGTTGCGATATCCCTGAACACTCATACCGATTTTTTCTGCGAACTGTTCTTGGGTGAGTTTGGATTGTGTTCGCAAACGCTTGATACCATTAGTTATTAGTTTTTTATAACTCATGACTATGATTGTTACTTATTTTATAACAAATTTAAACTAATTATATAGACACTTTTATGTTATAAATAATTATTATAAAATTAATTGTCTTAGGGTAATGGGATTATGAGCGAAAAAACATGTTTTTTTATAGGAAGCAGGCACGCGACAATTCGTATTAAAGATAAACTGGCGGAAGCTGTTGAAAAACATATTACGGAATACGGTGTTACAACCTTTATTGTCGGACATTACGGCTCATTTGACAGTTTGGTAAGAGATGTTTTAAGAGAAACCAAAAAGCGCCATGAAAATATAAAGCTATACGTACTTGCACCTTACGCGCTTAATCAAAATAGAGAAGCTCCGGAGGGATTTGACGGAACTTTTTACCCTGAAGGTTTGGAATTTGTGCCAAAACGGTATGCAATTGTACAAGCTAACCGCTATACGGTACAGCAAAGCGATTATTTAATATCCTACCCAGGTGTCGGCAACTCTCGGAAAATTGTGGAATATGCTCAAGGACGAGAAAAAAAGGGGTTAATTAAAGTTACTTTAATTTGAAGAAGTGCTTCGTCAAGCCACTATCTCAACCGGGAGACGAGGCTGTCTTGTGCATGCTGAGTTTGAAAGAGTTAGTGGACGAGGCTCGTGTCTTGCTCGGTCGCGTGTAACGGCAGTTCCGCATTTTGCTTCAATGTTTTCAACATCTTGCAAAATGCTCCAGCCTCAGCTCCCTCGCGCAACTCGCAAAAGGCTTCGTCAAGCCACTATCATCAAGCTAATAAAAAACACCCATCGAATGATGAGTGTTTTTTATTAGCGGGAGACGAGGCTCGAACTCGCGACATCCTCCTTGGCAAGGAGGCATTCTACCACTGAATTACCCCCGCTCGGTATAAAAATTATTACATGCTGATTTTTTTAAGTCAATACTTATTTTATCTGTGACTAAGTGATTAAGAAACTCCCTCTCCTAACAGGAGAGGGCAGGGGTGAGGTGTTGGTACCTAGTGAATAGTGAATAGTGAGTAGTGAATCGTGAATCGGGAAAGTGACTAAGTGAATCCCCTCCCGGGTTTCTAAACTCACAACGTTCGTTAAGTAACCCAACCCTCCCCGCGTTCCGCTAACGCTCCCCGGGGAGGTAGAAACATATTTATTTTTCTGCCGGCGGATACATAAGTTTAACAAATGGGTTTTGCGGCCCTTCTTCCGGATAAAATCCTAACCCTACAAGTTTGAAATCCTTTATTTTACCGCTCTTGGTTCTTATTGCCTGAAATTTTGTGTGAAGCCCGTACTGCATTTTATTCACATCACAAAAGTCTTTGGAGCGTTTTTTGACATACTCAAGTCCGCCTTTAAAATAATCATGTAATGCCATGTCTAACTCAGCCGATCTCGGTTTCCCGCCCAGTATCGGAGCCTCTCCCTTGTTAACTCCTACCGGTGTCCCGTATGTCTTTGTAAAATATTCGGCATCTCTTCCAGTCATCAGGTAGGATATCGGTTTAATCTTTTTTCCCCAGCCCCCGTCCTTATCATAAAATGAGCGGGCATATGCCATCTCTTTATATCCTTTATCTTGCGAAGCAATAAAATTTTTAACCTGTTTGCAAAGCGCTGCCTTCGTTCCGCTATACTTATCAGGTGCGGCGTTTAAAAATCTCACCAGTATCCCCTGAAGTTTTTTGGCAAGTTCAACCGTCCAAACAGGTGAATACCCGCCGTTAACTTCTGCAACCCAGTGCGTAACAGGATAACAGGACTTAAAGTTTACTGCCCTTTTTTGTCCGTAATTGGTTTGGATTTCTGCCGGCTGAATTTGCATAGATAAACTCCTGAGGTTTCTTATTCTAAAACCTCCTGAAAATGTTTTTTGCTAGTTAAAATAAAATCCGTCTTCTTTCATTCTTCTGATAGCTTCTTTTAGCTCCTCTTCCGAACAAACTATTGATACACGGAAGAACCTGTCTCCGTATTCGCCGAAAGCACAGCCCGGAACAGCTATTACGCCGGATTTGAACATTAAATCATCCGTAAACTCTGCAGAACCTTTATATCTCGGCGGTATCGGAAGCCATAGATAGAATGTTGCATCCGGTACATTGAATTCGCCCCAGCCGAGTTCTTTCAACCCTTCTACAAAAACCTGCTGTCTTTTCTTGAACTCTTTATTTGCTTTTTCAATATATTCATCCCCTTCTTTTGAGTTCAAAATATCTGCACAGGCAATCTGCAGTGCTTTAAAAAGACCTGAATCAAGAGTGGATTTGAGTTTTCCGAAAACCTTTACCGCATCAGGGTTTCCGCAAATCCAGCCGAGTCTCCAGCCTGTCATTGCATACGGTTTTGAGAAGCTGAAAAATTCTACCGCAATATCTTTAGCACCCTCAATCTCTAAAACGCTCATCGGTTTGAGTTCCGGTTTGAAATACATATCAACATATGCGGCATCTGAAATGAGCAATATATTATGCTTTTTGCAGAATTTAACAATGCTTTCCAAATACTCTCTTGTTGCAGTCGCGCCGAGAGGGTTGTTAGGATAATTTATCAAAAGCGCTTTAACCTTTTTAGGATTGTAACCTTCTTTAATCAGTCCCTCAAAAACTTCTTCCATATCAGGCATAAAATTGTTTTCAGGTGTCAGCGCAACAGGATAAGCAAACCCTCCTGAAACTTTTACCATTTCTTTATAAGATGCATACCCCGGATCCGGAACCATTATGATTTCTTTTTCTTTCTCATCGGTTGTCGGATTAATAAGGATTCTTATAAAGTTTGCAAGTCCTTCTTTTGAACCTATTAGAGAAAAGATTTCTGTCTCAGGATTAAGTTCAACCCCGAAACGGTTTTTCATCCTGAGTGCAATAGCTTCACGGAAGAATTTTTCGCCTTTCGGTATTGAATAAGTGTGCACTCCTTTTTTATCCAGAGCATTTTTTAATGAATTGATGGCAAATTCAGGCGGAGTATCCGTAGGTGCTCCCATTGATAACGAAATAGGTGCTCTGCCTTTTGCTGTTAATTCCGGAGTAATCTTTGCCACTGTCTCCTTGATTCTAAACATAATATATGTTTCAAGTGACTGAACGTAATCATTAAAAAATTCCTGCATAAAAAATATCCTCATAAAAATATATGAGGATATTATATAACTAATTTTAGGTTCAGACAATATAGTTTTTGATTGAAGGTATTTTTATACAGTTGTCCAAATACTCTATCGTGCTGAGTTTTTCGTTATAAAGATATTTGATAAAATTCAGGTACGATATATCGAACGAACTTAAAAGAAGATTAATTTCAAAACCTTCCGAACAGAAAGGCTCATAATCATATACAACATAGCTGTTATATTTGCTTTTCCATTCCTTTCTTTCGACACGGCAGTTGTTTTCTTCTGCAATATCTTCAACCCAGTTAACTATATCCTTGTTAATGTTTTTGATTTCTAAGTATTTGTTCTGAAAGTTTTCCATAACACAATCTCCATACAAAGATTGTAATTTGTTATGTGTGAACATAAATTACCATTTTGTCTAGTTTTTAAAGGCAGGATATAGAAATTAATACATTGTAGTTAAGGGCTAGGATTGAGAGCAGACTTTAGATAGTCTCCGGCAGTTTTATCGGATGTATAATTCAAAATCGTATTGTAAGAATTTTCTAATATAGCTGATTTTGAAGTAAATTCAAGAATTCTCTTTAAACAGTTTTCAATGCCTGAAACGTCCGGCATGGTTAAAAAACCGTTTACTCCGTCCTTTATAATTCCGTCTATACCGTCACCTTTTGTGCATACTGTTATACAGCCGGATGCCATTGCTTCTAAATAAACCATTCCGAAGGTTTCATTCACACTCGGCAGGATAAATATATCGGATTCCCTCATTATTTCAAGTACTTTTTCGTGCGGAATTTGGCCTGTAAATCTTGGTTTATCAGAAAGTTGTTTTAATTCTTTCTCTGCCTTGCCGGAGCCGATTACCGTAAGGTCAATATTTTCAAACCTTTCACAGGCTTTTATTACCTTATCAATATTTTTTCTTTTTATAAACTGTCCGCAGGTAAGAACCCTGAATTTTTTCTTTTCCTGCCATTCCCGTTTTAGAATAATACTTTTATCTACTCCCGAAGGTGCGGTGAAGGTTTTGTTTTCATATTGAGGATAGAGTTTTAAAAACTTCTGTCTTAAAACATCCGAACGGGCAAAGATTTTTTCTGCATTCCGATAAGCCTTTTCAAGTTTAGACTTAAAATAAATTGAATAAATCGGGTTGGTTAAAACTTCCAGATCGGAATTATGCACCGCTGCGCAAAACGGCAGCCCCAGATGATTAGCATAAATTAACCCTGACGGCATATGGGCTAAAATTATATCAGGCTTGTATTTGAGCCTTGGAACTCTTAAAAACGGCAGCAGAAAATTTATGTTTTCCACATCTCCATAAACCCCATTTTTATAGAAAGGTTTACCCCGCAAAAAAGAGTTAAAAAGAAAATTCGGTTTAATAACTTTAACCTCATGCCCCTCTTTCTGCCAGCTTTTTACAAAAGCTTCCAGAGTATGAGGAGTATATTTTTCATCCTCTTTTACCGGATATAAATCTGTGATTAAAAGTATTTTCAAGATAACTCCTTTATCCCTGCTCGCTGTATTTACCTCTCTCAAAACAGAGAATGTTTATCAAAGAAAAAATCATGACCACAACCAGCAGCACAACAGCAAGCGCGGAAGCATAACCCAGATCCAGATTCTCAAACGCGCGTTCATAAATATAATAAACAATTGTTTTAGAAGAATTTAACGGGCCGCCCTTGGTCATAACATAGATTTCAGCAAAAACTTTCATCGCGGAAATCGTACTGATTGTAGAAACCAAAGCTATTGTAGGCATAATATGCGGAATTGTGACGGTAAAATGTTTCTGCCAGAAGTTTGCTCCGTCAATATCACAAGCTTCGTATAAATCCTGAGGCACACTCATAAGCGATGCCAGATAAATCATCATATAATACCCGATACCTTTCCAGATTGTAACAACAGCAACGGAAAACAGCGCCCAGTTTGTATCCGTAAGCCATCCTACAGGATTTATATGGAACAAAGATAACAGGTAATTTAAAATTCCCTGTGTGGCATATAGCCACTTAAATGCAATTGCCGCAACAACAATTGATACAATAACAGGAAGGTAAAGTATGATTTTATACAGCGTTATTCCTCTTATTTTCTGGTTAATTAAAACCGCAAGAAAAAGCGGAAATGTTACCAGAAACGGAACCGCTATTACAAGGTACATAAAAGTATTAAACATAACTTTGTAAAAAACAGGTTCCTTAAAAAGTTTTATATAATTATCAATTCCGCAATATGACGGGTGATAAATACTTGATGAATAGTCAAAGAAACTTAATCCGAAAGTTTGAAAAAACGGAATAAAAAAGAATACTATTAACACTGCAGCTGCAGGTAATATAAACAAATACGGTGTATATTTTTTGTAATAATTCATAACCTGATTATCTCATTTGATTTACTTCGGGTCAAGAAAAAGTGTTTCGAGTTCATTTTTGTGTTCTATGTTATAATAAGGTAGTAAAAAATGGAGGAGAGGTTATGCAGGAATACAATATCGGATTTATCGGTTCAGGTAAAATGGCAGGTGCTATTATTAAAGGGCTTATAAAAAGCGGATTTGCAAAACCTGCAAACCTTATTGCAACTCAAGCTGAAACCGAAGGTGTGGAAGAAAAATCAAGAGATTTAGGTATAAAAATTATTCTGGATAATAAACCTCTGGTTGAATCTTCCGATATTATCTTCATTGCAACAAAACCTAATCAGGTGGAAGATGTGCTTAAAGAAATTTCACCTCTTATTACTCCGGAAAAACTTGTTGTATCAATTGCGGCAGGGGTGACAACCGGATTTATTGAATCAAATCTTCCGGAAGGTACCCGCGTGATAAGAGTTATGCCGAATACTCCGGCACTTGTGGGTGAGGGAATGAGCGGAATCTGCGGCGGGAAATCCGCAAAAGTTGAGGATTTGGAATACATTCAAAAAATGCTTTCCACAATAGGCAGATGTATTATTGTAGAAGAGTCTCAAATCGATATAGTTACTGCGATTTCAGGTTCAGGGCCTGCATTTTTCTATAAAGTTATAAATGATATTGCGCGTGCGGGCGAAAAATTGGGTCTGGATTACGAAAAATCTTTGTTGCTAAGTATTCAAACCGCAATCGGTTCTGCAAAGATGGCTCTTAACAGAACAATTTCAATGGAAGAGTTGATCTCAAATGTGGCGACCAAAGGCGGCTGTACCCGCGTGGGCGTTGATTGTATGGAAGAAGAAAACTCTGAGCGGATGTTTTATGACGTTATAAAAAGTACAGCCGAAAAGGCGCATGCCTTAGGAAAATAAATTTACGCTTTTAGCAGATAGCTTTCCAATTCAGCTTTAATTTCTTCAATAACTCCGTTCCAGTCCCCGTTTGTTTTCTGGCGGTATAGTTTAAGGCTGTCGTACCAGTCGCATTTACTGAGGTCATCGTGCCATCTCCAGTTGACTTCCCACGGAAGCATTACAAGACAAGGGATTCCCATAGCTCCGGCAAGGTGTGCAAGAGATGTATCATTACATATAACTAAATCCAGATTACTCAAGGCTGCCGCCGTTTGTCCAAAGTCAATAAGGCTTGAGCCGATATCAGTTACATTATTATATTTATCAGTAAGTTTTTTAGTCTCTTCAGAACCTTCAAATGTTTGGAATGAATAAAAATGAGTATCTTTTAACTCAATTAGAGGTGAAAACGCTTCTGCGGGAATTACTCTGTCTTTGTCGTAATAAGTATTTCCCTGCCATTTTATTCCGATTTTAAACTTATCATTATCGAAATACTTATGTCTGTATTCTTCTGCAAGTTTATGATTAGGCGCCAGATATCCTTCAGAGTAAGCAAAAATCTTTTCACCCTTTAAGCCCAGAAGATACGGCAGTGATAAGAGCGGAGCGTGCACATCAAATTCCATATGTGATTCCGGTATAAATCCTTCTATAAGTTCATCTATACCCAGCCTGCTTGTTTCAAATAACGGAACCAGCGGTTTTTGAGGATAGAATATAAGCTTTTTACATCTTTGTTTTAGTAACGGCAGATACCTTGAAAACATTATGACATCTCCAAAACCGGCTTCGTAATATACAAGGATAGATTTGTCTTTAATATTTTCGCCTTTCCAGAGTCTGTCTTTGGCAGCGAGATGCGGATAAGTTTTATTTTGAAGCGCGATTGCGGTTTCTCTGCAAAGTCTGTTTTCAAAATATTTTAACCCGTTTTTGTAATCCTTTGTTCTCATAAGGGCTATTGCTAAAAAGTATTCGGTGTCTTCATCTTTAGGCTTGAGTTTTTTACAAATCTTGAGGGCTGAGACTGCGTTTTTGCATTCCCCTTCAACACTGTATAAGTGTGCGAGATTAAACCAGGCCTGATAAGATGAAGGATCTATTTTTAAGGCTCTGTCATAATATTCGATTGCTTTTCTGTTCTGTTTAAGATTCTTGAATGCTAATGCCAGATTAAAGAAGAGAGAAAAACTTTTCGGGTATTCTTTAAGGACAATGTGTTCACAGTCTGCTATCTCCTGATACATTCCGCCTCTTATACAGGTTTGAAAATATGTTTCATAGAAATATTCGCACGGATGAACTTCCAATGCTTTAGATACCCACTCAAGAGCATGCGGAACATCGTTCTGCTGCAGTTTTAGAACTCCCATAAGATTAAAAACTTCCGCATTCTCGCTTCCGAGCTTTAAAGCTTCCATATATGCGTTTTCGGCTTCATCCAGCTTGCCGTCCTGCTGGAGCGAAAAACCTATATTAATTATGTCATTTACTGTAGGCATGCTATTTCTTCCCTCATCATAATTATACTGAAGACTCCAAAAAAATCATGGTATATTTATACTAAATTTTGATTATAGAATATATCATTTTACATAAAATGGTGAATAATTTATCGGGGCTAATGCCGCCCCGTACCCCGCACCATATTTCTTTCTTTTGTTGCGATATAAAAGAAAGAAATATGGAAAAGAAAGAAAACAACGCGCTGTTGCATTTTTCTGACGAAAAATGCCTGTTTACAACCCTCCCCGGGGAGCGTAGCAATAAGCGGGGAGGGTAGGATTCCTTTGCAAACGGTGTGAGCTTAGGAATCCGGGAGGGGTATTTCTGATAATCCAAGTTAGGTTGGTAAGATATCAGCCGCGAGCGTGTGCCTGTAAGGCACAATAGCGAGCGTAAGAGATTGTGCGAAGCACAACCCCTATGATGCCCGAAGGGCATTGTAAACAATGCGGGTTTCTTTTTTCTTTTCG
>CALVCR010000125.1 GCA_944326125.1 Candidatus Gastranaerophilales bacterium
GCGGGGAATATAAAAATGCCGGTGCTGCTGTTAACTTCTTCCCTCGGGGAGGGGTTAAAATTCTGCGGCATAAAACCAACGGGTATCATGATTTAAAAATTAAATCTATCTACCTTGAAGATACTTATTGTTCTGTTGAAGATTTCATTATCAAATATGATGCTGAAAACAGAGCTTATTACAATCCGCAGCAGATAAAGCAGCTTGCGGATATTTTAGAATAATATAATCTTTTAGTTTTCTTTTTTGTTCAGAGCTTTTGCGTGTTGCAGAGCTCTTTTTGTGTTGCATTTACTTAGGAAAGGAAAAAATTATGCAAAGAACTTCTTTAATCTGCAGTAATTTTTCCGGAATAAACAGAAGTTCATCGGTTTTTTCGTCTTCTGTTATAACAGCGTCTGATATTCAGAATGTGGAATTATTTTCAACAGAGATTAATTCCGGGGTCGGAATAAGGACATCTAGCGGAAATATTGCAGTAAGTGACCTGATTCCTGCGGGAGAAACGGTTATTAATATTTTTGAAAGTGTGCAAAAAGCTGTTACGTACTTTTTTGTGCATACGGAAAGTGATACAGAGGGTAAAATATATTTATTTTATCCCAATTCCGGAGACTTAGTACAAAAAGTTGACGGGCTTAGTGTAACGGGAAAATCGGCAGCAACCGATGTTTCACAGGGCTGGTCGGATTTGTGGGTGTTCTCAAATTCTGAAGAAATACTCTCGATTGAACTTGATAATTATAATGAGGACGGCGAGCTTGATGAAATTACAATGATGGAGCTTGAGGATATGGATGGTAGAACTGTTAAAGGTCTCGGGCTTGTGATTTTTTCGGGCAGGCTCTGGGTCTTTAACGGACAGGTCTTGTGGTATTCCGTGCAGGAAAATATTTATGATTTTAAAACTTCTGATGCGGAAATTTCAACTTCTGCGGGATATATAGAGTTTGTCAAAACTATAACGGCTATTTATCCGTATTTAGGTACTCTTGCAGTTTTTCATAAGAATTCATCATGTATGATAGCTGTGGATGAAAGCGACTATTCTTTTTATAAGACATTTGATTCTCCGGGTGGATGCGCGGGGCCTAATTCTCTGGTTTTCCATGGCACCCAGCTTTATTTTTATGATGATACAAAAAAGGGTGTGTTTTCTTTCTTACAGGTTGTTAACGGAGATAAAACACTCGGGGATAATATTGCGCTTGATATACAGGATGAACTGTTTTCAATTCCGGTTTCTGAGTTAGAAAATATCAAGGCTCTTTCTGTTGTGACTTCTGACAGGAATGAAATATGGTTTCTTTTACCAGGAGATGATGAAAATTATTCAACTATCATGATTTATGATTACTTAAGAAAAGCCTGGGTAAAACGAAAATCCCAGAAAATTAACTGTTGTGCTATTATAGGCGGAAAACTTTATTCTGCCGGCAAAAAAATTTACGAGGAATATGTTTCATCAGAATTTGACGGTGAATTTATTGAATCCTATTACAAATGCACTCCTCTTAATTTGGGGGAAGAAAATTCCAGAAAGATTCTTGCCTATCCGCCTAAAATAGCTCTTGATATGTATTACAGCAATGATTTTTATATAGAGTATACAAAAGACTATAATTCTATGACTACAAAAATCAGGAGGATTGTATCAAGAACTCTGAGAAATGTTTTATATTTTGATATCGGGCACTGGGATATTAATATTTACCCCCCGCAGAAAATTAATGCAATAAAAAAACTGCCTGCTGCATTTTTTAAGACGCTGCAAATGAGTTTTTATGCCAAAGAAGAAGGACAAAATTTCTGTATAAATAACATAGAATTCGGAAAAATTAAAGTTAAGTCTTAGCTTGAATAAAGGGGAAGTTCAGGCTTTATTTTTGTATTTTCCCCGGAAAGGATTAATTATGGGAAATAAATCTACTAATACAACTTCATCAACCAGATACGGTAATACAACTACTTCAAATCCGTATGTTACAAGTAAAACAAATAATGCCGGAACGGCTACGGCTTTTCAGCCGGGAACTGCATTTGAGACTATTTATAATACTGTAAATAATTCAGTAGGTTCTCTTTTGGATGAATATTTGAATCCTACTTTGAATTCAACTACAAATCAGGCAAAATTAAATGCTTTTACCAATACTCTTAATACACAAACTCAAAAAAATCTTGAGAATAATATTATAAATCCGCTGTCCAACAGAAATATGATACGTTCTTCTCAGGCAACGGATATGTATAATAACCTTGCCTATAATAATGCAAATTCTATTGCTAATTATGCGAATGAACTTCTTGCAAATTCACAGGAAAATACTGCAAATGTTTTAGGGAACCTCCTTTCATACTATATGAACGGATATAATGTCATTTCAAATAACCAGGCGCAATCTCTTGCAACCAGTCAGGGAAATGCTACGGGTACAAACAGATCCGGTGGTTCCGGTGTAAGTAATGACCAGATATTACAACTTGCTTTATCAGCCGTAATGGCAATGATGAGTTCTTGATGAGGAGGCGGAATGGTGGAAATAGAAAAATATATTCTAAAATACCTGCCGATAGTAATTGTTTGTATTGCTCTGCTGTTTCAGTATAACTTGTTTGTAACTCCGGAGTCTTTGGAAGTCAAGCATAGGGAAATATTAAGTGATATAGCCGGAACTTATTCCACTAAAGAACAATACAATGACCTTAAGGGACAGCTTAATAATATGCAGGCAAAAATCGATAAAATTTATGACGTAATTATGGAAGGAGGAATAAAGTAATGGCTTTAATTAATATAGAGTACGGTTCTCTGGCCAGCTCGGAGACTATGAATAAAAATTTTCAATATTTAGATGACAAAATTTCTGAAACAGCGGGTTCATTTACAACCAGCATCTCATCAGTTTCATCAAATATTGCTACAATAAATTCTAATTTGTCAGATTTATCTGAAAAATTAGATGATACCAAAGAAGAAATAGAAGGATCTATTGAAGATACAAATTCTTGTATCATGACAGCATTAATGCTGCCGGATTGGACAGCTTGTATTTCAATTTCTAAACCTAATTCATATAAAGTACCGTCAAACGGATATGTAATGATTAATCCGGTTGCTAATTCATCCGGTAATTTGACTATTAACGGAGTGACTGTTTATTTCAAATATAGAGGTCATGAAGATGATAACGCTGCAATTCTGGTTCCATACCCTGTGAAAAAAGATGATATAGTAACACTTTCTTCTAATGTAATTGCAGCATATTTTTTACCGGTAGTGGAAGAAATAATAGTAGAAGACAGTGATGGAGGAGAAGAAAATGCTTAAATATGCTTTAGTAACAGATTCAGAAACAGGCCTTTGTGATGTAGGGCTCGGCGATAATGAAACTTTTTATAAATCTATAGGAATGCAAAAGTTAGATGTGGCGCAGGGTTATGACGGGCAATGGTATTTGTCAGGAAAATTTCAAGAATCTTCTTATTTGCAAAAAGCTGCAAGTTATAGGCAAGAAATTTTTGAAAAAGAATTTTTTAATACTTCTCTCGGATGGATTAGGCGGGAAGTAAGAATGAAGGATGGAAGTACGAGAAATTTTCTTTCAGATTTGCTTTTGCAGATAAAAGCCGGTTTGGATATGGGAGTAAGTGTTGATATTTTAACTTATAATCTTCCGGATTTTACCCAAGAACTTAGTGATGATTACATAAAAACACTTCAGGTAACAAAACCTGCAACTTCTGATTTTATTCAGGAATGTTTAATGCAGACTGTTGCTGATTGGGAAGGTTAAAAGGGGGTATTTATGAGTTTAATAATAGAAAATGACGGAACAATTTCTATTTATCAAGGTGATAGCGGAGAAATTGTTGTTTCAGGGTTAGATAAAACAAAAAATTATAATGTTTATTTTGCTATACAAGATTCTAAGCGAAATCTTATAGGAGAGGAGCTTCAAGTATCTGTCAGCAAGTCCGATACGGTATCATTTGTGCTTACTTCTGATTATACTAATTTGCTTACGGTACCTGTGAATAAACCGTTTGAGATTTATTATTACGGAATTAAAGCTACACAGCCGAATGATTTAGTTGAGGATACTTTATTTGTTGCAAATTGTGGTTACGGGGATTTAAACAGAATCCTTGTATATCCAAGGAAAGTGAAAGGCGGAGAGTATGTCGAAGAATCAGATTAATGTGGGGTTTAATGCTTCTGAAAATATAAAACCTCCGAAAAATTGTGCCTGTATTAACGGACTTAAGGTGAGTACTAACAGAACTCAAAGGAATATCGAGCTTACAAATAATAAGGCAGAATATTTTTCGGAATTGGCAGAAGAATATAAAAATATGGCTGAAGAGTTTATGGAACAATCAAAATATTATGCTGAAAATAACGCGGATATTACGGTTGAGCAGTTTGAAGCTCTTGAAGAATCTCTGGAAAATTATGCTCTGAAAAGTGACCTTCCCACAAAAGTGAGTGAATTGCAGAATGATTTACATTATATAAAAGAATCTGAAATGGAAGAGGCTTTGGGGGAACTGGATGTTCTGCCTCCGAGGGATAACTGCGAAAATATGTATTTAAAAACTGACGGTACAGATGTTTTTTGGGCATCTGCAGCTGGTGGATTGGAGGTAGGTGACATAGCTTTCACTCAGGGAACAATAGATGAAACCAAAGGGTTACGCAGGGCGCTAAACGGTTCTGTAGTTACTCAAAACTCAAATACTCAAGGATTTTTTGATTGGTTTACAACTTCTGTTACTCAAAATCCCGATATAGCAACCACAGAAGCTGAATGGCAGTCAGAAAACACCACAAACGGAATGTGCGGCAAATTTGTTTACACAGCAGAGAGCACTACAAATTACCATGCTTATACTTCCGGTGAAACCACATACTTTACAACCTCGACAGATGATTCAGAATCGGTAAATGTTTATAACTCCGAATTTGAACTACAAGGTACGGGTTCAATCTCAAGCGGCGTTTTGACTTATAACACCCAGACATACAACAGAGCAAGCGGAAGTGATGATTCTGTAACGAATCCTGCAACTTTAAGGATTCCGAATTATCCTAAGTATTTTATAGGGAATGTCACATCCGGAACTGTTCCTGTTGTAGGTAATGGTAAGAGTTTAGGTTTAACAAATGGAACTGCTAATGCTGGTTTATTTATGTCACAAAGTTCTGGATTAAATGCTAATTTAGTTTCATACGGTGTCAATATACCTGCTAAAGCTACTTCTGGCTCTACTTCTTTATCAACAAATGATATTTTAGGTGTAACCACTGATTCTGACAAATCCGGACTTGAATCCAACATCCCCGACCCTTATAAAATTGCGGGAACTTACTTTATCCAGATAGCAACAAGTCAGGAAACGGAAGTAAATATCACAAATGAGATTGTGTTAAATAATCCGTTCTTTTTTGGTATGTATCAGTATTTTGATTCCAAACCGAACAATTTGAGCTGGTTAAGGTCAGCCGGACAATGGAACAGCAAGGCTGTATATCCGGATTATTATAATTGGCTTTTGGGTGAGAAAAATAATCCTGAAACATTACCTGCGGATACGGCTAATGTTGAGTTTGTTGGTAATGTCAGCAATACTAACGGAGTGTTAGGTGGGTTTGGAGATAATATCTATGCTCAAATTAACAGCGTACCGGCAAGTGTAACCAGCTTTGAGATGGTATTTAAGGTTACAACAGGTGACAGTGTTACAGGCATGGAAGAAGACCAAATAATAACAGGTCAAGCAAGCAATTATACAAGCCCGCAGTTTGGTTTAGATTCTAATGGAAATGGGTATTTTACTTTTGGAATAGGTGCCAGTGCTACTGAATGGGGAACTGGCATTGGCTCTTTAGAAGTTGCCCTTCCAAACACGACTTATTGGTTCAAAGGAACTTGGGATGGTACTACAGTCTCATTTTATTTAAAAACATCAGAAGAAGCAGAATGGGTATTACAGAGTACTGCTTCACAATCTACCATAGATTGGAGTCAACCTATGATAATCGGTAATGATTATAATGCTGGAGGAATGGTTAAACCTTGGCTTGGCACAATCGACCTGAATGAATGTTACATCAATATCAATGGTTCTCGCTGGTGGACAGGGATGTCTAACAATGTTAAGTTTTCAACAGAAGATTACAACGACTATGATTATGTAATTAATACCACAGATGAAACATTTAGGCTGCCAATAAAAACCATTTCTGCAAGCGGTAAGGCTGTTGTGGGGAATGGGAAAGTGTTGGGATGGACTAACGGTAAAGGGAACTATGATGGTTCAAGATATGACCCCGGAAGTGGTTTGGTCTTTAGAACTTCTGCATATGGTACGATGCTACCAAGTACTCAGGAAGCTACTACAACTTCTTTTTCAGAAGGTGATAATGTGGGCATAACCACCGACCCTGAAAACTCCGGCTTGGAACTAAGCGACGGTGATTTGTATTTGTACTACTACGTAGGCGAAACTGTTCAGAATGCTAATTTAATAGATGCCGGAAGGATTGCAGAGCAGTTTTCAGAGGTTAACTCACGACCATATATAACGGAGACTTACCAGAATGGAGCAAGCGGTTATCGCGTATGGTCTTATGGCTTTTGCGAGCAGTGGGGATATGTGGAGGCTAACTCTGCAAACGGAAACAGAACTGTTAATTTATTGAAAAATTTTGCAAACACATCTTATTATCTGTCAAAAATATTGTACGGGAAGAATAATACGACAACAACAGCATTACGAGTTCTTGGTTATCAGGCTAAAAATGTTGATTCGTTTGAATTTTATGACCCAAACAGTACTTATGCTAACGGATATGACTGGTATGCTTGCGGTTATATAGGATAGGAGGAGATTAATGAGTTATAAATTACAAAAACCTTATTCAGAAAAACAAAGAGCCGATTTTATTGTACTTCATAATCATCAAAGCGGCAGAAGCATACGGGAAACAAGTACTGCTCTTTATGCTCTCGAAGCCTGGGAAGGAATAAATGAAAACGGGGAGGTAATCGATAATACTGAAGCCTGGGAAGCAGAACAAGCTCAAAAAGAATCTGCAAGAATCGGGGCGCTGACTTTGACTAAAAGAGTTTTTGCTCTGGCTCTGCAGGAGCTGGGTATAACATATACCCAGCTGAAAGCTTTAATTGCAACCAATGAGCAGGCTCAGCTGGAGTGGGATTTGTGCGTCGAGCTTGAAAGATCAAATCCGCTTTTGGATTTAATGGCGGCTCAAATGGGAATAACTCCCGAACAGCTGGATTATATTTTCAGGAAAGGAAACGGAGAAGATGTTGAACCGCCCGTTGTAATTGATGAAGATGATACAAATGAAAGCGAGGAATTATGAAAAAATATTTAATCTTTCTAACAATATTAATTTCTATTCCTGCCGTAATGGCCGGAGAAACTGAAACCTTGGTAAATCAAAGAAAACCTGAACAGGTTTTCAACAATAACAGGGCTTCTGTTTCAATTCAAAAACAGCCGTCTCAGGAAGAGTCTCAGAAACAATGTGTAAAAAACAACTGGTTTTGTATAATTGTTCAGGTTAACGGCAAAGTTCTTGAAACTTTGCCTCAGTCAATTCAGCAGGGAGGTTAATAAAAAATGATTGAGTGGTATTCAAACGAATATGCGGGTATTTTCTTTGATGATATTCCTCATGTCTCAATTAGATACGCTCTTCCATCAATGACAAAAGAGGAGATAAAATCAATAGAAAAATATCCTTTTATTAATAAAAGAACATTAGGAGTCCGGCTTGTTGATTACAAAAAGGACAAAACTTATAATTTTATAATACCGAAAGGTTATTGTTATGACGGGGCTTCCATACCCCGTCTTTTTTGGCGCGTAATAGGCCCCAATACGGATAACAGTTTTCTTATTCCTGCGCTTGTGCATGATGTATTATGCGAAAACCATTCGTATATAGATAATGACAGACGGTTTTCTACAGAGGTATTTAATGCCCTGCTGGAAGCTTCTGATGTTTTTCCTTTTAAGCGATTTATGATGAAATATTCCGTTAATTGTTTTCAGACCCTTTTCTGCGGCTGGGGCAGGGGTAGGGGTAAATCAGGGGGTAAATTTGGGGGTGAGTTAGGGGATGAATCTCAAAATGAAAGCGGGTGGCAAAATGGTCAGGTATAAACTTCTTGATAAACAAAAAGAATTTATAGAAATTCCGCATTCCAATCAGCTTGATGTAGCAATTTATCAGGGCGGATACGGAAGCGGAAAAACCT